>DQCG01000131.1:7109-7893 GCA_003533825.1 Phycisphaerales bacterium | reverse complement strand
GCAGCGACATCCTGGTTTTTTGTGGATTTTGCCAATACAGCTTCGGCAAAGGCAAGAACTCTCTCGTCGACAACTACATCAGGTTTAATCCATATGTCTTTTGCGAGTTGTTTTATCTGATTTTCAGATTTCACTTTGTGTTGTCCTTTTCCAGAAGCGCCTGCAATTTTTCAATCCCATAATGGTATCTGCTTTGCACTGTTTTAATTGAAGCGTTCTGCAATTCGGCAATTTCCCTGAATTTCATTTCGCCCTGCACATGCAGGACAAATACTTCGCGCTGGTCATAGGGCAGCTTCATCAACATATTGAAAAGTCGAGCTGATTCCTCACGGTCAATAAGGACTTTGACCGGATCGGTTGCGCCGGCCGAACAGCCAAAATTTTCCATCTTATCCGATAGCTTTGTTTGCTGCCTTAACTGGTCTCGGGCCCGATTGGCCACGGAGCTTATCAAGTATCCCTTGAGGTTGCGACGGATCTCCATATCAGCCGCACCTTCCGCGAGACGAGCAAAGACATCCTGAAGACAATCCTCGGCCGTGTGAATATCATGTATGAGAGACAGAGCCACTGTGAACAAATCTGTTCTGTATTTCTCATACAGCCGGCGTAGTGCACCACTATCACCGTGACGAAGAAGTTTCAGCAGGTGTTTATCTTCAGACATCCGTATTTCCCGTGGCGGCAAACAAGAACAAATGATTAATCACTAATAGACGATTTATGTATTGATTTTACTTTAATAAATTCGGATATTGACACAAAATTCCGCTTCCGGCGG
>DQCG01000131.1:0-7067 GCA_003533825.1 Phycisphaerales bacterium | reverse complement strand
TCCGGCGGATTTTGTGCGGAATCGGTAAAAAAAAGACCGAGCCAAACAAGCCCGGCCTTTTTGTTCATACGGCGCCCCGTACGCTTTCAAGTCCCCTTTGATTCATTCATCTCTCCCTGAAGCTTTACGAAGCTTTTCGAGAAGCTTGGAATCAACTGACCTGCCCAGGGCCTGTGCTTGATAAACATCCTTCCAGGCCTTGTCATATTCTCCCTTGTAGGTGTATGCACGCGCTCTGAGACTGTAGGCATCAGCTATCGTTGGGTCTATTTTAATGGCCTTGTTATAGTCGGTGATGGCCGGGTCGTATTCACCTTTGTTTCCATAGGCCATCCCCCGATTGACGTAGGCATGAGCATCCGCTGGTTTTATCTCAATGACCCTGGTGAAGTCTGCGACGGCCAGGTCGAATTTATCTTTGTCGTTATAGGCCATCCCGCGAATGATGTAGGCGGGAGCAAACCCCGGGTCTATCTCAATGGCCTTGGCGAGTTCTGAGAAGGCCTGGTCGTATTGGCCATTCTCATAATAGGCTTCTCCCCGATTGTAATGGTCAGTGGCGGCGGACTTGACTCTGTCAGGAGCAGCTTCTCCAGTCATGCTCGGCCTTTTGTGGCCGTCGGCTATCATGGCTGTATAATCGGCCGGTATCACCGGCTCAAAATCACTTGCGACGACTGGAATATCCCACTGGAAATCGGAAACGACGACGTGCAATTGCATCTGCTCATTCATCTTTGTTTCTATTTCCCAGAGCACCGGCAGCCAGGTTTCGACATCCGCCCACAGCGTTACTTTCAGTGTTACTTTTACGCCCTCTGGGAGGCCTTCCGGAAATTTAGGATCGGTAGTCTCAAAACCCTCTACTTCTATACCGTCAATCTCCTTCCGGCCCAACTCAGTGTAATTACAATCCATCATTCGCTTGAGCGTCTCTCTCGGATCATTTTTCTCCCTCTTCACTTTGGCAAGCCAATCGTCGTCGAATTCCATCCGCAGGTATTTCTTCTGCTCAGGCATAAGCGAGATCGCTACTTTTTGATCCGGAAGAATATACATCTCTGTGATCGCATTTTCGCCGGTATTGGGATTGGGTATACCCATTTCCCATTTCATACCGTATTCATCAGAGATGATCATCGTGCCTTGTACCTCTTGTTTTCCCCCCGGCATCATACTTCCTGTCATTGTCATTTCCATCTTGTACATAAAAGCCCGGGCCCGCTCCACTTTCTCGAGGACACCGGCCAGAGCTACACTCTTGTTAGTTCCCACGAAAACACTTGTCAATACAAGAACACCTATTAGTATCACCGCCGCAGCGGCGAGCCTTGCTGTCTTGCCTTTCATAATGGTTCTCCATATATTCGGCCGTGTGACAACCGATTGCTTTGCTTGAGATTCAGCTTTTCCGGCGGAAATATCATCATGAGCTCTTGAGACTTTATCGTATTCTTCAACAAGATTGTTTCCTATTGCTTTACTTCTATCATCGATAGCTTTGAAAGCCGATTGAATTGTCTCTTCTTCCTCCGCCATGGCTTGATAGAAAGAACGACAATTCGCACAGGTATCGATATGGTTTTTAATCTCATCAGCAGCCGGAGCTTCCAGCTCACCGAGTACTAAAGCAGCGATTGTTTCACGCCGATTGTGACAATCCTTATCATTGTTCATGATATATCCTCCACAAGTAAATTGTGCAGCATTAAGCGGGCCCTGACTAATCGTTGCCTAACCGCTGTCTCACTGATTCCCAGACTGAGTGCAACACCGGCACAATCCCGGCCATCGAGGTAGTAAAGAGTAATCGCTTCGCGATAACCTTCGGGCAATTTCGAGATGGCTGTATGTACACGTATGATATGCTCATTGCCATAATCCGGCCGAGCCGGCTCATCTACCTCCGCGAGTGAATAGCAGGGTTGGCGTTTTCGATAATGATCGATACACATCCGCCTGGCAATTTTTAATAACCAGGGACGCACACGTGTAGGATCCCTCAGCGTCTTTAATTTAGTAAATGCTTGTATGAAAACGTCTTGCGTAATATCCTCACTATCGTGAAAGTTTTTCGTGAAAGTTATACAGAAGCCCAACACTGCCGATGCGTGCTCACGCACAAGCTTTTCTGGCGTTACAGTTTTTTTCGCATCCACCATTTCTGCGCTTCTGCGAGTATCTTTCGCTTCGCCGTTGGCCAATTGACCACTCCTTTCAGTAAAACAGACGGAAACATATGCAAATTGTGACAGCAAATTGTAAAGTTTTCTGAAGATTTTAGAAAGATGTGTTTAAAGCCTAAAAAACAGTTATCCCATGCTATCCCAGGAGCGCATAAGAAAGGCCGAGCGAAACAAGCCCAGCCTTTATGATTTTATCGCTGCGTTGTTCGTCTCAAAGCGGCTTCTCAAGTCTTGCTAATTCTTCGGCAGTAACGTTTTCGACGGATAGGTCTCCGAAGATGATGCGGTATTCGTTATCCGAAATCTTCCACCGCAACAGGACCGCATCGGTATCCTCAGGCCCGACCGTCTCGCCGTAATACGCAGGTTCCTTCTTGTTCTGTATCAGCGTCATATAGAACATACCAATCGACTGAACCTTGACAATCGTCTCCGTTAGTTTTTTCGTGCGTTCGTCTATTTGCCCCCGGTCCATCTCTTCTTTTAATTTCATGCCCGCGTCGGTCTGGTTTTTATTGTTCTTAATAGCCGAGAACTCCTGCATAAGGTTCACTAAATTCAGCTTCTTGGGATATTGCCCTGTAATTTCGGCAAAGAATTTCAAACCTTCAAGAGCAGCTTCTTCAGTAATGCTCGGCATCTTCATACCTTCGGTCGCAAAGGCTGTGTAATCATCCGGTATAACCGGCTCAAAATCACTTGCAACGACTGGAATATCCCACTGAAAATCGTAAATGACTCCCTGCATCTGCATCTGTTCATTCATCTTAAAGTCCATTTCGGTACGTACAGGCAGCCACTCTTCGACATCTACCCACAGTGTACACTCAACGTTTTCCACTGCGCCTCCGTAAAAGGCGGGGTCTGTCGTGTGGAAACCTTCAACATCTATGCCGTCAATGACTGAGCGGCCAAGCTCGGTGTACTCACTGCCCATTATTTGCTTGATCATTTCCCGTGGGTCGTTGTTTTGTCTTTTCATGCTGGCAAGCAAATCATCATCGAATTCCATCCGCATATACTTTTTATGCTTAGGCATAAGCGAAATCATCAGTTTTTGGTCAGGAATAATATACATTTTCTGAGTCATTTCTTCCTTGCCCGAATTGGCATCAGTCATAACCATTTCCATTTTCATGCCATAGTCATTCGAGATAGTAACCGTAGCGTCCGTCTGTATTTTCATGTCAGGCCTACCCGACATCACAGCACCGGTCATGGTCATTTTCGTTCTGTACATAAACGCCCGGACCTGCTCGATCTTCGCAAGTACATCGGCCAGGGCTACACCTTGTTTGCTGTCTAAGAGTGGCAAGCCGGCAATCACGGCGATAAAAATTACTGCCGCAGCGGCTAATTTTGTTATTCTACTTTTCATGATTTGCTCCAATAAAATATGCTGTTTTGATTGTTTTGTTCGCTGTAAAGAACTGCTGAAATTATTGGAGGTTTCCTGAGCGATTTTATGTACGTCGGCCGGTATCTCTTCTTCGCCGATATTCTTCAGGATTTCTTCGATATTATCGTTATTCATTTTCTTACTCCCGTTTAAGCTGAAGTTGCCAATTTTTCCTTCAATGCCGCAAGAGCCTTCGATACGTGCGACCTTGCAGAAGCTTTTGTGCAACACAACTTTTCAGAAATTGTTTCGTAATCGTGTTGCTCAAGGTATCGCATGACTATCGCCCTACCCTGTTTTTCGGGAAGCCGGCTTATGGCTTTTCTTACTTTCACAGTCAACTCAACCCTGCCGAGTTTCTCGCCCGGGTCTGCTTCGATGTCGATTCGGCTTCGGGCGAAATCGCCGTTTCTGCCGATTCTGTTTCGCCAGGCCCTGGAGTTGGACGACAATGCGATCCTGTAGATATAAGCTCCCGCCTGTCTACCGTTGAGTTTATCGATATGCTCCCACATTCCCATCAGCGTATATTGCATCGCCTCGGTGAAAAGCTCCCTGTCGCCTGTGAGCTTCCAGAGAACCGACAGCAGAAAAACCGAATGTTCGGCTCTTAATTTTTCAAAGATTTCCAATCGCTCGCTTTGCTTCATTGTTAACGCTCCAATTTTCCATAAGTCTGAACATGTTCAGTATTCATTTAATATTAACCCTCCAAAACGTGATTTGTGTAAAAGAATATTTTAAAAAAGAATGCGACGGCGTGCATTTCACCCGTTACTCACTCGAAATAGGCTATTCATCCTTTTTTGCCAAGCATAGTTTTTTCTGCCAATTTAACCTTGCTAGCGCTTTATGCGCACACTCCCTCTGGTTTTGGCTTGCAGATACTGATATATGGCGTTATAATATCGAAAATAAGACAAGCCTACATAAAAAGGATACGTCATGATAAAGATTTCACCAAAGCAAATTAAGGGGAAATGGTCTTCTGGTTACGCTTTAGACATCCACACGCTAAGCAGTGAATATATCGGACACAACGAATATGGCCACCCACAATTCGACACAAAATATAGTGATATGGGGCAACTATTGAATCGGCTAAAATACAAGTCGGATAAGTCGGTACTTGGAACCATCGTTGAAGCTACCGGAGAATTTCTGAACGACAGAAACTGGCCTGTGGATTTGATCGTCCCTGTACCCCCTTCGCATTCAGCGCGGGTATTTCAACCTGTGATGGCTGTCGCAAAAGGAATCTCTCAGTTTACAAGTATGAAACTTTGTAAAGATAGTGTTATCAAACTTAAGCATACCCCAGAACTCAAAAACATGTATGAGTTAAAAAAGCGGCTGGACATTCTTAAGGATGCTTACCATGTCGTAAAACAGAAAGTCGAAGGACGAAATATACTTTTGTTCGACGATATTTATCGGTCTGGAGCTACCCTTAATGCCGTAACTCAGGCATTAAAAAGCGAGGGAAAAGCAGGCAAGGTATATGTTCTTACACTTACTAAAACTCGGAGTATAAGATGATTAAGGTATTCTTTGGCGGTTCTCGTAAAATCGGACGGTTAAACCAAGCGATAAAAGGACGTGCTGATAATATTATTGCAAATGAGTATCTTATCCTTCTTGGAGATGCGAATGGCGCTGATAAGGCGATGCAAGGTTATCTCAACGAGAAAAACTATAGAAACGTTTTGGTATTTTGCATGGGTAATGTCTGCCGCAACAACATAGGGAACTGGGAAACACGCAATGTTCATTCGAGCAGAAGCAAGAAAGACTTTGATTACTACAGCACTAAAGATGTTCTCATGGGCGAGGAGGCTGATTACGGATTCATGCTCTGGGATGGAAAAAGCAAGGGGAGTTTGAACAACATCTTGAATTTGTGTGAGCGTAATAAGAAAGTCCTCGTTTATTTCTCTCCTACCAGGAATTTCTATACCGTTGAAAATGAGCAAGACGTTTGGAAACTGCTCGAACACTGTGAGCCTGACTTAGTAAGGAAGTTTAATCGAGTCCTAAGAATTGGTGAACGAATCCGTTCAAAGCAGAAGCAACTACACTTTGCCTAACAGGAGTATAAAACAGGTATTTCCAGCTACTTTGTCGCTTTATAGCTAACCGATGTAACCTTCTATAAGATTATCCTGAACGCGTTCTGCTTTGCATTTGCTACAAGCTAAAACTATTATCGAGTTGCGTAATGAGTTATTGGTTTTATTAGCTCACGAACCGATCTTGAGTTGTTTTCCTTTGTCGAGGGGGTTGCCTTTCAATATAATCGAAAGCCCGAACGCGCCTGAGATTACATAACCGATGGGTGAGAACTTTAAAATGACGTCCGAGCCGAAATGTTCGGCGATCCGCAGCAGGGGTATAAAAACGAGATAAGCTATCGCCCAGGTGCCCCCCACCATAAATCCCATTCGCTGGCCGAGGGTCAGCTCTTTGGCCTGTCTCGATAAGGTAATCATCAATATATAAGCGGAAATTGCCCAGAACCCGGAGCCAAAAAGCAGCCAGATCGCCACCTTGCTATTGATAAATATCAGGTATAACACCAGGAAAGGAATCACGAAGAACAGTGCCGCAACCGAGCATTTCAGCTCTCCCTTTTTGTGAGCGACATGCGCCCAGACAAATGAACCGACGGCGCCTCCGAGGCCGAACATCGTTGCAGAAAGGCCGCCGAATGTCAGATCGAAGCCAAGTTCATTGAGTACAGTCGGCAGCAGGGATGTGATAATAGTAGTAGAGACAGCGGCCGGCACTGCCATCATAAGGATGAACCGGAAAGGTAACTGGTTCTTGTCCTGTTGGGCTGCTTCTTTCGTATGCACTGTCCGCTCAACCGCCAGCCGGATTCTCAATAATAAAACCAGGGCAATACCGATAACGGGGCATAGCATCAGAGGATACAAACCCTGCAATCCGAAACGCGAGACAAGAAATGCCGATATCACACCTCCGCCCGCGAATCCAAGGAAACCGCCGGCCATAAATACCGCCGTGCTAACGGCTGGTTTAATCGTCCTGAGCCGGTGGACCCCTCGCAGCCCTTCCGGGTGTACTATGGCAATTCCGATGCCGCTGACGACGGCCAGCAAAATCATGCCGGCAAAGGCGCTGCCGCCTCTCGGAAGGGCGCCGAGCAGGCATATGACCGAGCCCAAAACCAGCCCGATATGAAGAAAAAGCGGCTTGCGCTTGTTGGCGCGCAAATGGCCTATCATCGGCTGAACGCCATTGCATGTTAAATACATCACGGCCATGACAATCCCGCCCATCGACAGGCTCAGCGAAAATTCGTCCCGGATCGCCGGAAGGATGGCAGGCAGCATACTGGCGAATACATCAATAAAGAAATGAACTGACGCGAGCACTAACAAATGCATCCAGTGAAATGTAGCGAGTTTCCGTTTCAAATTGGCCGCCGAATCCGAAACAGATTTGTACGAATAATCACG
>DQCG01000092.1 GCA_003533825.1 Phycisphaerales bacterium | reverse complement strand
GATTTGGAGAACATCAGGCCTATGCCCCTTCCCGTAACCATCATGGCCAGGGTGACGACGAAAGGCATTATCTTCAGCTTCGTTACGGCAAAGGCATTAATCGCCCCGAAAGCCGCGCCGACCAAAAGACACAGAATCAGTGCGAGCCACGGGCTAATGGCATAATGCTGCATCGCCAGACCCGCAACCGCCGCCGAGACGTACATGTTCGAGCCTACGGAAAGATCGATCCCCCCGGTCAGCAGGACGAACGTCATTCCGACCGCAACAATACCCACATAAGAGGCCTGCTTGAAGATGTTTTCAAGACTCTGATATCGCAGCGACTGGGGCGCAACAATCCCGAAAATCACGAACAGCAGCGCGAACAACAATAAGGGCGTATTGTTCAGCACCGCATGTGTCAGCTTGTTTTGTCCTGTACCCATATTCCAAATCAGTTCCCGCTATTGTCACCGAGACCGCTGTGACCGGCCCGTCCACCACCCGCAAGGACTTCGCAGGAGAATGCGGCCTCGAGGATTTTCTGTTTGTCGAAGTTGCGCCGCTCGAACTCGGCCCGGATTTCGCCGTTACTCATGACGAGTATCCGGTCGCACATTCCCGTCAGCTCTTCGAGCTCCGAGGAGATATACAAAATCGCAGTTCCCTCTTCGGCCAGCTTGTTTATCGTGCCGTAGACTTCGTATTTGGCGCCGACGTCGATGCCTCTGGTCGGCTCATCAAGAATCAGTACCGCCGAGCCTGTTAGCAGCCACTTGCCGATGACCACTTTCTGCTGATTGCCTCCGCTGAGATTCTTCACCTTCTGTATGCGAACAGGCCCGCTCTTAATTTTGAGCGTCTCGGCAATCCGATTTGCGAATTCCAGCGATTTGCGCCGGTCGATGATTCGGGCCGGGCCTAATCCGGCGAACTTCCGCAGCGAGGGCAGATCGAGGTTCTCCGAGACGGCGGCCTCCATCAAAAGCCCCTCCTGTCGCCGGTTCTCGGTTACGAACGCCAGGCCGTTGCGAATACTCGCGTCGGGCGATGAACCAGTCACATCTTTTCCCCATATTCTGATGCGTCCGGTTTGGCAGGAGTCGAGCCCGAAAATAATTCTCGCCAGCTCGCTGCGCCCGGAGCCCATAAGACCGAATACGCCGAGTACCTCTTTCTCGTGAAGCTCGAAGGATATGTCCCTGACTATGCCGGGCTGGGTAACGCCTTCGACCTGAAGTACCGAGGCGGTTCCGGGCCCGGCGTTTCGGGCTGGATACATTTGCTCTATCCGGCGCCCGACCATGTCCGAAATCATCCTTTCCACCGAGTACCGGCGGCTGTATCCCGTGCTGACCAGGCATCCGTCCCGCAATACGGCAATCGTGTCGGAGACCCGCAGAACGTCCTCGAGTGTATGAGAAATATAGATGATCGTTCTGCCCTGGGCGTGCAGTTTTTCTATGATCTCGAAAGGGTGTTTGGTCTCGACGGCGGTCAGTGACGTCGTCGGCTCGTCGAAAATTATTATCTGTGCATCCCGGCTCAGGGCACGGGCTATTTCAACAAGCTGCCGCTCGCCGGGAGTGAGCATTTCAACCGGGGTGGCGGCGGGGACATGCAGGTTCACGGAAGACAACAGCTCGGCCGCCAGTTTGTGCAGCCTGCGTTTGTCGATGAACGGCGAGCTGCCGATCTTCGGGAAGCCGTCGATAAAAAGATTGTCGGCGACGCTCAGATTCGTAAACAGGTTCAGTTCCTGGTGGATGAACGCTATGCCCGCCCGCGCGGCGTCGGCGGGACATGAGGGATTATACTCTTTACCGAAGAGCCTGACCGTACCTTCGTCCGGCGGAAAAACGCCGCCGAGAATATTCATCAGAGTGCTCTTTCCGGCGCCGTTTTCGCCAATCAGCCCAAGCGTCTTGCCCTTTCCGACGGAGAATGTCACCTCGTTCAGCGCCCGGGCGCCGAAGAAGCTCTTGCCAATGCCGTCAAATTCGATTTCCCACTCGATCATATCAGGATATCCCCTCCGGTACCGTTTGCCTCGACGCGATGCGGGTGCGTAAAGCATCCAGCAGTGCGGCCAGGAGAATGATGCCGCCCTTTATGATGTCTATCGAGTAAAATTCCAGCGGCATCTTGTTTAGAGAATTGTCGAGCACGACGAAAAACAGCACGCCGTACACGGCCGCAAGCACCCTGCCTTTGCCGCCGTACAGGCTGATTCCTCCAATGACAGCCGCACCGATTACATCCAGCAGGAGATTTCTGCCCAGAGTAGGCCGGCCTGCTTCGAGCCTTGCCGAATAAAGAATCGACCCCAGGCCCGCACAGAAACCGCTGAAAACATAAGCCAGGATAACGACCCGCCCGGTCGGTACGCCGGAGACACAGGCCGTCCGGATATTCTGGCCGACGGCGTACAGCCAGCGGCCGAGAATGCTCAGATTCAGGATAACAAACGCAAGGGCCGCCAGTGTCACCACAATCAGCATTGCCGAGGGAACCGGGCCGATGCTTCCCTTCCCGACCGCGATGAAGCTCTCCGGCAGGTGCATGATATTCTCGGATCTGGTCAGGTAAATCGCCAGCCCGCTGAAGAATGACATTGCGACGAGGGTAACCATGAAAGGCGGCATTTTCAGTTTCGCCACGGCCAGGCCGGTTACAAAGCCGATTCCGACGCCGACCGCAAGCATGAGCATTATCGCCACCGGCACAGCCCAGCCGCTTCCGGCGAGCAATCCTCCCTGCTCCGAGAAGACCACGCCCCACAGCGGATTATGCTCGAACTTGGCCGGATCGAAACGCCCGGCCATTATCATGGCGCCGAGAACGCTTGTCACCGCCATGATCGAGGTCTGGGACAAATCGATGCCGCCGACAATCAGCACGAACATCTGGCCGATTACCAGCGCCAGCAGAGGCCAGACATTACTGAAGAGATTTGCGATGTTGCGGCGGGCCGCCATGTGCGGATAAATCGACCAGATTAGCAGGAAATAAACCACTGTCAGAACGAGGACGAAATGGTCCGACAAGACAATTCCCCCCGGCAATCGAAGTAGGGTCCTGCCAGTTCTCATTTCGTCGTGCCGGCCTCGGCTTCCTTCAGAATCCTGCAGCCCCACATATCCATCTGGCGCTCGGCCATGTTTTCCTGTGTCAGGGCAAAGCCGGGATCCTGTATCCATTTATCGGGTTTGGTCCGGTCCTTCTCTATCGCCTCGATCAGGGCCTTCATTATCGCATCGGCCTCGAAGAACAAATCCTGCACCCCGGTTGCATCGACATAGCCTTCCCGCATCAGCTTGTAGGCCGTCGAATCGCCGTCAAGCCCGCCTAATATTACGTGGCCGGCGTCGCCGATGGGCTTCCACTTGCCCAGCGGCTCGAGAACGGCCTTTATCTGGGGATACAGAAAATCCGATGATGTGAAGATGAAGTCCACGCCCGGCTCGACCTGAAGCGCGGCCTCGAGATTGGCCAGCGTCGTTACGGCGTCCCATTTCGTCGGGACCTCGATCGGCTTTTTGAATAAATCCGGGTTTGCGTTGACCGCGTTGTAGAAACCGTTTTTGCGCTCGATGGAATTCTGATCCCCGAGGTCGCCGACTAGGATAAGCGGCGTTATTTTGCGATTGAGCCTGCGGGCCGCCTTGGCCATGTATGCGACTGCATCCTCGGCTATTGCCGTGTTGTCGGCCACGACCACAAGGGCGGGATTGCTCCTGTCGGCAGGGGGGCGATTGAAAACGCCGATGGGAATTCCAGCCTTGTTCGCCTCGCCGATAATCGTAACGGCGCTCTGGCCGTCCTGGGGAATCATTATTATGCCGTCCACGTCCTGGGCGATGGCGTCGCGGACCTGTTCGAGCTGCCGGTTAGCGTCCTGATGTGCGTTGCGCTGAAGGACCCTGATGTTTTTGGCTTTCAGCGTTTCGGTTATCGCCTTGTGGGCGGCAACCCAGTATTCGGTTTCGAGGTCCTGGAAGGCAAAACAGATTGTGAGCTGGTCGGATTTTGTGTCCTTTCGGGAACAGCCGCCGTTCGTGAACAAAACCGATACCAGCAATACAGCGAGGATAAACCTTTTCGCGTTTCCCATTTTTATCCTTCCCAAC
This sequence comes from Phycisphaerales bacterium, assembly GCA_003533825.1. Taxonomy (GTDB): domain Bacteria; phylum Planctomycetota; class Phycisphaerae; order Sedimentisphaerales; family Anaerobacaceae; genus JAFGPJ01. The sequence continues at coordinate 2,692 of DQCG01000092.1, read as the reverse complement.
ATGCCCTTAAGCAGTACAATTATTTACCTGGTCATGAACGTATGAACATTATTAAAGGGGCACTCATTTGTCAATTGGAATATGAAATGGAAAACAGACAGAGTTTCGGAGTAATCGTAACTTCCCGCAATATATTCCCGCCCAAACTGGCGGTCCGGGAGCGGCGCAAAATCACCGCCAAGCTCGACGAGATGGGCTTCGGCTGTGTTATTCTGGGAGAAGACGATGTCCCGAACGGCGCCGTGGAGACGTATAGCGACGCCAAAAAGTGCGCCGCCCTTTTCAGCCGGAAGCGAGACGAAATTGACGGCGTGATTGTGGTGCTGCCCAACTTCGGAGATGAGCAGGCCGTCACTGCTGTGATCGATATGTCGAAGCTGAATGTGCCCGTGCTGGTTCAGGCGTGCGGCGAAACGGACCCGACCAGGCTGACTCTGGGCAAACGGCGCGATTCCTTCTGCGGCAAGCTGTCCGTTTGCAATAACCTGTACCAGTACGGCATACCGTTTACGAACACAACTTATCACACGTGCCACATCGCCGACGATATCTTCACCTCAGATATCAATTGGTTTGCCGGAGTCTGCCGGGTAGTCAACGGCCTGCGCAGCGCCCGAATCGGGGCAATAGGCGCCCGGCCGGAGGCCTTCCATACCGTTCGATTCAGCGAAAAGTTGCTGCAGGCATCGGGAATAAAGGTCGTGACTGTCGATCTGTCGGAGATATTTTCCGCCGCCGATGCACTCGGTGACGATGCCGCAGAACTGCGCGACAAAATCAATGCCATCAAAAACTACGGAAAGATTCCCTCGTCCGTTTCCGAAGATAAAATCCTTAGGCAGGCGAAACTATCGGTTGCTATTGACAACTGGATGGCGGAGAATGAATGCGTCGCCAGCGCCATCCAGTGCTGGACGGCCGTGCAGCAGCATTACGGCTGCGCCGCGTGCCTGTCGATGAGCATGATGGGCGAACAGGGCATGCCGAGCGCCTGTGAAATGGACGTGGCCGGGACGGTCTCGATGTATGCACTCAATCTGGCCTCGGGCGGAAAGCCTTCCGGATTCGTGGACTGGAACAACGACTACGGGGACGAGCTGGACAAATGTGTTGTCACCCATTGCAGTAACTATCCGAAAAGCTTCGTAGGCGATGAAATCGAAATATCGGAGCTGGACGTTCTGGGCGAGTCACTCGGCCGGGACAACTGCTTTGCCGGCATCAAGGGCAGAATCGCTCCCGGTGACATGACGTTCGCCCGCATAAGCACCGATGACACCCTCGGCATAATCAAGACCTACGTCGGCCAGGGAAGATTCACGGATGACCCGCTCGAATGCGACGGCGGCGTCGGGGTCTGCGAGGTGCCGCTACTTCAGGTACTCCTGGATTTTCTGTGCCAAAACGGATTCGAACATCACGTAGCCATGAACAGGGGCAGCTACGCCGGCGTTCTGGAAGAGGCCTTCGGCAAGTACCTCGGCTGGGAAGTCTATAACCACATCGGTTATTCGATTGCATGATGCGGTTGCAAACAGATAATCGAAAGGACACATGATGGCAAAGTTAAAAGCAGGCGACAAAGCTCCGGCTTTTTCGTTATTGGATCAACAAGGCAAAAAAGTCTCACTCTCGGATTTTAAGGGCGGCAGGCTTTTGCTGTATTTCTATCCGAAAGCCGATACTCCCGGCTGCACGAAACAGGCATGCAGCATTCGGGACGCATCGAAAGAGCTGAAAAAACTCGGCGCCGCAGGAGTGGGTATCAGCCCGGATGAGCCAGCAAGGCAAAAGAAATTCGACGACAAATACAGTCTCGGCTTTCCATTGCTGTCGGATCCCGATAACAAGGTCGCAAAGGCGTACGGGGCATGGGGCGAGAAATCCATGTACGGAAAGAAGTATGAGGGCATTATCCGCTCTTCGTTCGTGATCGATGATAAGGGCAAAATCCTTCAGGCTTCTTACAAAGTCAAGCCGCTGGATACGGTTCCGAATGCAACTGAAGTTTTAGTCTGTTACAAATGAAATTGTGCGCAAAATGGTCATGAAATATTGTTCATCCGACAATTACGGTTCTCAGCGACGGGATGATATACATTTCCCGCAGTTTGAGAGCGGTGGCAATGATCTTGCGTCCCAAAGCTGTCAAGTAATACTTGTACGTGTTTGCGATTTTCTTGATCAAGCCATGTTTTCGCAATCGCTTGAGCAGCCTCGATACCTGATGAGCACTCTTGCCGGACAAGTATCGACGAAGATTACGATTTTGAAATCCGCTGATGTTAAACTCGCCTCGAATGATGGTACGGAAAAGATCAAGGTCATCGCCGGAAAAAAGATTGAACCCGCGATAACTGCGGTTGTCATCTTTTACTGCTCTGGAGATTTTGTTCAAGTCCCGGATGCCACTGCTTGGATCATCAATCGCAGAGATGAAGTCGAGGTACCGGCGATTGGAATCAGCCATCATTTCAAGCAGGACTGGCAGACTGTAGATAGATTTCCTCAGTGGGGCAACTTTCATCTCCCACGTGCCGTCACGATGTTCCACCCTTCGGTGGTGTTTGAAAAAAGAAACGTCATTAGCTACGGTCTCGATACGAAGAACAAGGCCAAATTTGTCATACATCTTTATGGCGACTTTGCCCATATGATGCCTGATACATGTTCCCTCAACTCTGGTATGAAA
>DQCG01000391.1 GCA_003533825.1 Phycisphaerales bacterium | reverse complement strand
ATTATGATGTTCCTGCAATACATGATGTTTGCCGTCTGGTGGGTGCAACTCGGGGGATACCTGGGCAAAGTCGGGGTCTCAGCGAACTGGCAATTCTGGATTCTCGCCGTGATGCCGCTGGGCTGCGCCGTGGCCCCGGTCCTGTGCATGATCGCTGACCGGCACTTTGCCAGTCAGAAGGTGCTGATGGCGCTGAACCTTGCTTGTGCATTCTTGTTCTTCCTCGGAGCCCGTCAGGACAGTCCCGCGGCTTTGTTCGTCATTCTGCTGCTGGCGATGTTCTGCTACATGCCGACCTGGAGCCTGACCAACGCCATCGCCATGGCAAACTTCCCTTCGGATAAATTCCCACAGATCCGCGTCTTCGGCTCCATTGGCTGGGTCGCATCCGGCGTGTTCGGCGTCGCAGCACTGGGGCTGTTCGAAAGTAAAATCGACAGCACGCTGATCCCCCTCTACTGCGGAGCCGGTACGGCGCTCGTCGCAGCGATCCTGAATCTAACCCTGCCGAACACCCCGCCGCCGGCCAAGGGCCAGAAGACCTCTGTAGTCGATGCACTCGGCCTGCGAGCGATGACCCTCCTCAAAGATCGCAACTTCTTGTTGTTCTTAATCATCTCGTTGCTGGTCATGACTCCCTTTACACTGTACTTCTCGCTCGGCTCCCAGTTCTTCGAAAGCCAGGGCTTCAAACTTGTAACGTTCCTTATGAACTGGGGTCAGGCAGTCGAGATTTTCCTCATGCTTCTCGTACCGCTGGCCCTGAAGCGCTTCGGTGTCAAGTGGACGATGGCGATTGGATTGGGAGCGCTGGCGATACGATATGTCGCTTTGTGGGGCGGAGTCGCGGCCGATCAGACCTTCCTGTATTATATCGCTATCCTCGTGCACGGCGTCATTTTCGGCTTCTTCTTCGTCGGCGGCCAGGTCTATGTCGATAAGAAAGCCCCGCCGGAGATGCGGGCCCAGGCCCAGGGTCTGTACGTCCTGCTCTGCTATGGCGTCGGCCAGTTTGTCGGAACGTTCGTCAACGTCAAGCTGATTGAACGTTACACCACCGACGGCGTGTGTAACTGGAATCCGGTTTTCATTATCAATGCCCTCGTCTCGGCCGTCCTGGTAGTGGCCCTGTGTGCCCTCTTCCGCGACGATGTCAAGCAGGCTTCGGAGCCTGCATCCGAGAATAAGGAGCAGCAGGCCTGACCAAATTTTAGCTTAAGGAGATCAAAATGGAATGGAAACTGTACTTTGCCCTGAGCTTTGCAATGTTCATGGAATTCGCGATCTGGGGTGCGTGGGCGCCCGTCCTGGCCGCCCGATTGCTGGGTCCGCTGAAAATGAGCGGCAAACAAACAGGTTGGATATACGCCACCCTTCCGCTGGCATGCATTATCTCACCGCTCGTGGCCGGGCAGCTCGCCGACAAGTATGTTAATACAGAATCAATACTGGCTCTCGCGCACCTGATCGGTGGCATTCTCCTGCTTTTCGCAGCTAGGCAGACCAAATTCAAAAATCTCTTCGGCCTGATGCTGCTGTTCTCGCTGTGTTACGCGGCTACTTTGCCGCTGGTCAGCTCTATGATGTTCTCTCAATTGGCTAAGAACAATCTGGATGCCACGGCTTACTCACCTAAGATTTACCTTTGGGCTCCCGTAGCCTGGGCGCTGGTCGGTTACTTCTTAACCGGTTGGCGATGGAAATTCAAAACTGGCGAAGAAGGCCGCGATTGTCTCTATTTAGCCGCCATCCTGGCCGTGGTTATGGGAATCGGCTGCCTTTTCATGCCGGATACCCCGCCGACTAAGGCCGGTGGCGGAATACCCATCCTCGTTGCCATGTCAATGCTACGTGAACCCAACTTTCTGATTTTCATCCTCATCTCAATGATCGTTGCCGGCCTGATGCAGTTCTATTTTCTCGGCACGGCCCAGTTCATGCAGAATATGGGAATACCCGCCAAGAACGTACCGGCTTCAATGGCCGTCGCTCAGGCCGTCCAAGCGATTGCCACTTTCTTCGCACTGGGTTATTTAACAGCCGAGATCGGTTTCAAATGGACGCTTATTGTCGGCGCCGGCTGCTGGTTGATCATGTATATCATTTACGTGAACGGAAAGCCTTGGTGGCTCATCATTGCCTCGCAATCGCTCCACGGTCTTGCATACGTGTTCTTTATCATAGCAGGCCAGTTGCTCGCCAACGAACTGGCCTCGGAGGAAACCGTAAGTTCAATGCAAGCCTTGATAATGGCCGCCCAGACAGGACTCGGACTATTCCTGGGCACTCAGTTTGCTGGAATCGTCATGGACAAGTTCAGAAAAGAGGGGCAATTTCAGTGGAGCAAGATTTACATGGTCCCCGGGGCCGTAGCGCTGGTCTGCATTCTGGTCTTCATTATCTTCTTTAAAGGATAAGCATACGATCAGGGACTCGATAAGCGGTGAAAGCCTGGTGATTATTACGACAAGGTGGTTCCTAAATAATCAGGGATGAGAATGGCTCTAAGTAAGCCTGCGGATCGGTTGAATAAAAAACAAGACCTCGTCCACATAGTGATTCTGTCGGCAATTGTTCTTGCTATAGGCATATATCTAATCGCGATGACAATTCTGGTCTCTAAAGACGGAACCTTTTATATCGAAAGAGCGCAGCGATTTTCAAGTGATCCGATCGGCATAATCAAGAGACATCACATCGGATATCCGTTTCTCATTTTTATAGCCCATAAACTTATCACCTTTTTCAGCGACGGTTCCTCCGTGCAGATGTGGATATACTCAGCCCAAAGTATCGCATTGATAATCGGCACGGCTATCTGCCTGCCAAAACTGTTGGCCCGCCCCGGCTCGGACAAGCCGGGTATTAGAACCGCTGCGGCATGGCTCAGAGAAAACACTGCCCAGGAAGACCTGATCGCCGTAACCGACAGACGGATAAGTTTCTATGCCCGAAGAAGAGGAACTATATATGATGCCAACCCTCGGCGAGAAGGGATGGCACGTCATACCAAGCCTCACAATAAGGCCAAATATATCGTGACCATTGAGAATGATGAAGACGAAGTGCCGGACTTTGTCCGTAATGCGCAGAAACAATATTCTGTATGGGAAAATGAGCGCAAAAAAAACAAGAAAATTGTAATTTACAAAAAGACCTCATAAAAGCCCCCCGCTCTCTTTCAGAAGCCTCTTCAGCAGTTCTTTTTGTGCGTTTTCTGTGAGAAAACGGGGATGTCCGCAAAAATGAAAAATATTTAAAAAATATTTCTTTTTTTGTTAACAAATACTATATACCGTAGTACTTTGTACTAACGTAGGAATAAACGAGGTTCATTTTAAGATATGGAGGTACGTGTTATGAGCGGCAAATTACTTGATGATTTGGGGCAGCTCCAGCGTGCGGCAATCGAGGTGGTCTGGGAACTTGGGGAGGCAAGTGTCCACCAGGTACGCAAAGAGCTGGCTCGCAAGAAGAAGCTGGCGTACACAACTGTGCTGACCGCAATGCAGAAGCTGGAGAAGGCCGGCTGGCTCACACATCGCACCGAGGGCAAGGTTTATATCTATGCTCCAACGCGGACGCGAGAACAGGCCGGAGCCAACTCGGTACGAAAGTTCATGGAGCGAATCTTTGACGGCGACGCCCTGCTGATGTTCCAGCATCTGATGCGGCAGAGCAAACTCAGCGACAAAGAGCTTGGGGAGCTTCGAAAAATGATCGACGAAAAGCGAAAGGAGAGGAAAAAATGACAGGCGAAATATTCTCCGCAGATTCTTTCTTTGTGAGCTGCCTCTGGCAGAGCACGATTTCCCTCGCAGCCGGGCTGCTCGGCAGCTTTCTACTGCGGCGTCACTCGGCAAGAGCACATCAGGTACTGTTTTTGGCGATGATTGCAGCGGTAATCGTTCCGGCCGCCAGCTTGCTGGTAAAGCAATACGAACTTGGCATGTTTGCAGCAGAACCGGTTGTAATCCAGCCACCTATTGAAGGCCGTGCCATAAACGAAACGACCGGCATAATTTCCAGCGAAGCTATAAAGCCCGGCCCTGCCCCGATTAAAGAGGATTTGCACTCGGCAATGACTGCTTCAGGAGCTGCAAAATTCCCGTGGCGTTCGACTTTGATATACTCATGGACTGCAGCAAGCCTGATTTTAGCCGCCAGGCTGATGGTGACATTTGCGCTGGGCGTTCGCCTGCTGCGCCGGGCGATTCCTTCGAATAGCGATAAAATCGAACAGGCACTCAACCTGGCAAAAAAGAGACTTGGAATAAGTAAAGATGTGAATATTTACGGCAGTGCGAATATCCACAGTCCCGTGATATGGTGCTGGAGGCGCAGGCCCGTTCTGCTTGTGCCGAGCCAAGCCGGTCGAGCCGGTAACGGAATCGACTGGGTTGGAGTGCTGTGCCACGAGTTAGCTCACTACAAACGCCGGGATCACGTCGCCGGACTGCTGGCCGAGCTGACGGTTTGTTTGTTACCGTGGCAACCGCTTTTATGGTGGGCGAAGTCCCGTCTGATAAGCCTTAGCGAGCAGGCATGTGACGACTGGGTTGTAGCGACAGGCCAACAAAGCACAGATTATGCCGAGTCGCTGCTAAATCTTACTCCCGGCGGACAAATGGCGTTTGTGCCTGCGGTGGTGCGCAGCAAAAAAGGTCTGGCCGGCAGGATTCACCGAATTCTGCAAGAAAATTGTGTCAATCCTCGGGCAGGTGTGATATGGGCTTTGACCGTGAGCATCGTAGCCGTATGTATTACTGTCGGGATTGCCTTTGCACAGACACGGCCATCAAAGACAGAAGGTCAGAACGCCGAAAAAATCGAATCATCCCGGCGACGCATCATTAGCTTTCCCGAAGATCGGTCCATGGGAAAGCTGTTTGCCAGGGATTCCGGACAGGACAGTTGGTATGAGGGTTGGCAGGAGTTGGGTGAGGCCAAAGGCGATGTCTCAGTTGCCGCCGGCAAAGAAGTTAAGCTCCAGATCAGTGAACAGGCGGCCGGAAACCTCGCAGCTCTGAACAAGCTCAAGGCAGATGACTTGCAGATGCTCAGCTTTGGGTGGGAGGCAATGAAAGTAGGTTCTCTGGAGCCAATCAGCAATCTTAAGGGCTTGAAAGCACTGAATATACAGTGTGCCAAATTCGACAGCGAAGACTTCAAACATCTAACCGGATTGGACCGGCTTGAGGTTCTGCGTTGCGGCGACCACAAACTCACCGACACAAGCATGAGATACGTAGGGCAATTGACTTCCTTGCGCTCTTTGGCCCTGTGGGGAACAGGGATCAGTGACGAGGGGCTGAAACATTTGCAGGGCTTGACCAATCTAACTTTCCTTGCCCTGAACAGATGCGAGATCACAGACCAGGGCCTGAACTATTTGAGAAACATGACCGCCCTCGAGGGGCTGCAGATTTACCAGACCAGGATTACGGACAAGGGCCTTATAAACTTGCAAGGATTTAGTCAGCTTAAACATATTAAGCTAGGCTACAATGGGATTACCGATAAGGGCCTAAAGTATCTTGAGAACCTTACCTCACTCGAAAACATCTGGATTAACTCGAATCCTATCACGGATAAAGGATTGTCCTATCTCGCGGGCATGAAGAATCTAAAGCAGTTCTACGCCCTAAATACAAAAATCACCGATGAGGGGATCGCAAATTTCAAGAGAGTGAAAGACATTAGGTTGGTAGTAGGCCAAATAGCCGACCGGGTAACCGCCGAGGAAATCGAATCGTCCCGGCGACGCATCATTAGCTTTCCCGAAGATCGGTCGATGGGAAAGCTGTTTGCCAGGGAT
>DQCG01000095.1:4238-7241 GCA_003533825.1 Phycisphaerales bacterium | reverse complement strand
CCTCGTAGTCCATGTGCCGGCCGGCAAGATCGTCCTTTATGAACCGGGCGATCGGACTGCCCTTGACAAAGGTTGTCAGCACCTTAACAGGCAGACCCAGATAGCTGGATACGCTGGCTACATTGGACTCGGCACTGGTGGCCTGCATGGTGAACGTTTTACTGCTGTAAACAGGCTGGCCGTTGATCGGTGTGATACGGCCGCCCATACTCGTAGGTACAAGCAGGCAATAACGATAATCCTGTCTAAATTCGATAGTCATAAACAATATCCTTTCTACAACAATGCTACTGACGTATTACATATCGATGGATGAAATAATCGCAAAAGAATCGGCCGCTGTCAAGGCTGTCGTAAACAGAAACGGGATTGACCTGCTGTTTTTCCTATCATTATCAAGCAGGACGATGTTTTAAACCCAGGCGCACCGCACCCAATATCGTTAGAAACAGAAGCACAAAAAAGACAAGAGCGGCGATAATCATTGATACGGCGAACTTCAGCGGGGTAAGACCGGTCAGGGATGACATGGGCCGGCTGAACTCAACTGCCAACTTGAGGGGCTTTTCCAACTTGGCAAGGTCCGACATCGGCTTTTCGAGTTTTGCGACTTGATCCAGCGAGATTCTCAATGTGGCGAGCTGTGTCATCGGATTCCGCAGGCCGGCCAGCTTCTCCATCGGTACATCGAGACCGGCAACGTCCTCCAGGGTATCTCTAAGTTCGGCGACGGCACCGAGCGGCTCCTTAAGCCGCGCTACCGCATCCAGGTCTGTCTGAAGACCGGCAACCTGTCGCAACGTTTCCTTCAAGTCTGCAACCTGTTCCATCGGATCGCGCAGGCCGGCCAATTCCTCCATAGGGTCTTTGAGACCGGCAACCTCATCGAACGTCGTACCCAGAGCGGCCAGGTCCTGAATCGGCTCTCTCAGTGAATTTACCTGCTGCAGAGTCGTTTCGAGGCTTTCCATAGTCTGCGTGGTGGTGGTGATTGCCGCCGTGTTTCTATCAATCGCCTGGCTGGTGGCCTTGATGGCTTTGGTATTCTCTTCGATCATCGTGTCCATCTGGCATCCTGTTCCCAAAACAATTACCAGCAACGATGTGCTGTAGCGTAAAACTTTCTGTTTCATGGCTCTATCTCCGTGGCACTGTGAGTATTGTAGGTTGACATACAACCATCATAATTGCCTGTCCCGCTTGTGCAAAATCTATTTTTCATACTCAGCCGGACTAAAGCACTATCCGAAATATTGAATTCGCCGGATAGGTATATTGTAATAACATCGACCAATCACGGCGGTGTAGTTGAGCAGGTTTCAACGGGATAGAGATCAACGGGATAGCGGGCAGGTCTATTTTATTGCCTTTAATGCGGAAGTTGTGGTGAAGACTGCAAAAACGCAAACAGATAAGCCTGATCCCTTGGCTTTTCCGGGATGCTATTGCCCAAGTGCGACCCGGTGACGAAAACCGGGTCGCAAAAGGCATATTTCATACCCGCCCGACGGAGATGATATCGGGAGGGCGGAAAGGATCGGAAAGAAACCGTATCGAAATCCGAAATCCAATTATCGCCTACCACCTATACATAAACATGGCGCTCAGGAGATGCATGTTATCGTCGCTGTTCAATTGAGTATCATAGCCGAACGAGAACCGGGTATGACGGCCAAGATCAGCATTAATGCCTGCGCCAAGAATGAAACTGTCTCTGTCAATATCTTCATCACTAACTTTAAACACAGCACCGGGATCACTTGCAAAGTGAGCGTCAACGCTTGAATTGTCATCGCCGAACTCATGTACCCAGCGGCCTCGAAGCTGAATATTCGCCCTGTTTTCATTACTTTGATTGAAAATATTCTTTGTCATTTTTAAGCCCAGCGAGCCTTTATAGGAGTCGTATCTCTGACTGTCAAACCCAAGGCTGCTCGTATCTCCGGTCTCGCAGCCGTGGCAGCCGTCCTCGGTATAGCTGTCAATATCCAGAAGCGAGAACTGGAAAGAAGCCAAAGGCTGCAGGAGCCATCTATCAAGGTTCCGCCAGTCATAACGAGCTTCCACGTACCCGCTTATTCCCTGGCCATCGGTATCGCCGTCTAATCTTTCGTTCACAAAATTTACATAGCGTTTCGTCTCATATTCAAGAAAGCTGCACGCCAAGATAGAATCGAAATGCCAGTCTTCCGTATTCTTGTTGCCGTAGATTCCTATATGGTTGCTGGAAATGTCGCCCTTGTTTCCCGACAAGGAAGAATCCATATTGCTCTCTGAATAGCCGACGGTGATGCCCAGGAGCGAGCTGTCGGTGATTTGATAATCCAGGCCGAAACTTGTGCCGTAGATAGTGTAATCATATCCGGACACTCCGCCCCCACTATCTCTATCACCAAATATTCCATAACCCTTGCCCCAGAAGCCCAGCTTCTGGTCACTGAATTTCGCTGTGCCGTTGCCGACGGCGAAATTTGGGCTGGTGTCGGACATGCTCCTGTTGTCGTTGGTTGCATCCGGGTTAGCCATTGCAAGCAATGGACCGCTGCCAGGCCCGAAATAAGACAGACCCTGATTTGTAGGATTCATTCTATCTGAAACTACGCCCATGAATTTACTGGCATCGACGGAGGCAACAGGCATAAGCTGTGGTCTTATTTGGCCGCTTAGCTGTTTGTAAGCATCGCGAACATCATCAGCGCTCTCAAGACCCTGCAGTGCCGTGGTTATCGAGTTGCCGCCTCCTTCGGTAATCTTCTGCAACGCCCCGCCAAGCGATGATTGATTATCGCTTTTTACGATACTCGGATCGTCAAATCGTTTTGCGTTAATATCAAGCGTTACCAAATTAGGCTCATAGCCGAGAGATGCATCAGAAAGCAGGATGCCAAGATCGAGCAGCGCCGTGTCTACGGTGTCAAACTCGCCTTCAACACTGTTTGCCTCGACAATCGTGTATTCCTGCGCGCCGAGGATACTCTCGGTAGGAACTGGTTGAACGATACC
>DQCG01000095.1:1012-4129 GCA_003533825.1 Phycisphaerales bacterium | reverse complement strand
TTCGCTGTTAATCTTAACGTGCCGTCACCGCTGAGAGTTCCGTTCGGCCCGATCGCAACAGAGCCTGCTTCTACAACGCCACCGTCGAGGATATTGAGCATGCCCGTCCCTCTTGGGACTTCCTTATCCAAATCATAATCCCCTTCGGTACCATCGCCGCCGATATAGATCTGATATTCATTTTCCCAGACGGAATTTGGCCCGGTTACTGTAACGACGCCGCTGAAGGGGTAGTAGTCGCCGTAGTGGCCGTAGTGGCCTTCTCCATGAGTGCCAATCGAACCCACTTTGCTTGTAACGCGACCGCCATCGGAGATCAACAACTCTCCATCGGCATGGCCAAATTCGCCGACACAGAGTTCACCGCTTTCACCTTCATTACCATTACCAATCTCCCAGACGGAGTTTGGCCCGGTAACGGTAACACGGCCGAAGCCATTACTTCCGATATAGGCACTATCAGCAGTATACACGCGACCGCGATCTGAGATCAACAACTCTCCTTCGCCGCCAGCATCTATCCATCCCTGATAATCTTCTGCGCCGCCGACCAAGAGGTCACCATAATTATTCCAGACGGAATTTGGCCCGGTAACGGCAACACGGCCTCTGGCGTAATCGCCAACCCCAATGAAACCAGTATAACTTTCGACGCGACCGCCATCTTCGATCAACAGCTCTCCCTCGCCGCCCATGGGCATACCATCTTCTTCTTCATCATGACCGGCGACAAAGAGGTAACCTTCATTACCCCAGACGGAATTTGGCCCTGTAACGGTAACCCTGCCTTGGCCGATCATTCCGGCCGCAATGTAACCATCGCCATTCCAAACTTGACCACCATCGGAGATCATCAACTCTCCTTCGCCATGATCGCCGACAACGAGTTCTTCGCCAGCATACCACCGCGAACCATCAATCCAAAACGGATATAGCTCACCTGGCCTTTCTTGCCAAACTGCTGGTCCGGTAACGGTAACCATACCTCTGGAGCCTGACTCCCTTCCGATATAGCCACCATTGCTTGTAACCAGACCGCCATCGGATATCATCAGCTCTCCATCGCCCCCATCGCCGACATAGAGGCTTTCGTCAATTTCCCACTCCGAACCGTCAATATAGCGCAAATCGTTTGAAGTTTCATTTGCATCCTCCTGATAAAATCCTCGCCCGGTAACGGTAACAAGGCCGCTGGAGCCCTTATCATCTCCGATATAGCCATCATCGGAAGTATACACATAACCGCCATCGGATATCATCAGCTCTCCATCGCCCTCAACGCCGACAACGAGTTCACCATCACTTTCCAACCGCGAACGGTCTTGATACGACTCCGGGCCTAGGAACAGACCGTCTTCGTCCTCATCATAAACTGTATGCCCGGTAACGGTAACGCTGCCTGTGGAGCCTGGCATCCCTCCGATATAGACACTATCATCACCACCAACATTCACGTAACCGCCATCTTCGACCAACAGCGTTCCCTGGCCCTCATAGCCGACAACGAGTTCATCACTAATATACCAATCCGAAGGGTCCCACCCCTCGCCCTCTTGCCCGCCGGTAACGGTAACACTGCCTATGGAGTTCGGTTCATACCCAATCCAAGCAGTATCATCAACATAAACGTAACCGCTATTGGAGATGACCATCGTTCCAGTGCCCCCATGGCCGACATGGAGGTCACCATAAATATCCCAATCCGCATCGTCAACATCAACCGTTCCGCTGGAGCCCGGGGCAAACGCAATGTAACCATTTGCATCATTATAAACGTAACCGACATTGAAGATATTCATCACTCCTGTGCCTTCATAGCCGACATAGAGGTCACCATGAATTTCCCAAAGCTCATCGTTAACGTTAACCGTTCCGCTGGAGCCCGGGGCAAACGCAATGTAGCCATTTGCATCATTATAAACGTAACCGTCATCGAAGATATTCATCACTCCTGTGCCCTCATAGCCGACATAGAGTTCACCACCCCAGTATGTTTCCTCATCAGCATCCCAAGTATGGTAATTATTCCAGCCCGCACTGTCAACGTCAACCGTACCGCTGGAGCTTGGGCCAAATCCAATGTAACCACTTGAATCGTTAATCTCGCTGAAATCGTTAATTTCTAAGCTGCCGATTCCGGTATTTCCGATTATTAAATCTGCCCAACTGAAATCTGGTGGATCTCCAGTTGGATCTACCTGTATGTCCCAGGGATCAGGGTCACCAGCAGGGTAAGCCGGAACGACTTCTCCACCTGTGATAATGGTTGCTGTTGCCAGGTTCGGCAAAAACATTAGAAGAAAAATTGACAATAAGACATACATACTGAACTTGGTTTTCATTCTTGACCGATTCATAACTGCCCTTTCTAAAAAAAACATGGTTACTTTTATTTACGGGGACATCATACTTATTTCAACCGATATATGCGTCCCAAACTTGCTATTAATTGAATGCCGTTGTTGCCTTTTATCAAAACTATTGCTAACGATAAAAAATCCAACGTGCACCGCATTAATACTTCTTGATAACAAACCTATACTGCCAAATCAGGGTTGTCAAAAAAAAAAAAAAACATTTTTTTTCGTGTCTATTCGGCCCTTCTATTTCATTCAGCGTTTGTCGATGACAAAATGTTACCTATATTGTTGATAAAAATGTGAAATATTTAAATTAGGTTCTTGAGTAAAATCTTACAAGGCTGAAATCCGTCGTTAAAGAGGAGGGATAGGAATCGGGTCTATTTTATTGCTGTTAATGATGGTTTTTTTGTGTTATAATTGTAGCAGGTAAGCATACCAATAAAACTCGCTGTCTATCTTTGAAAAGAAGGGCGAAGACCATGTACAAAAGAAAAGGCTTTACGCTTATAGAACTTTTGGTGGTTATTGCCATCATCGCAATTCTCATGGCGATTCTGATGCCGGCCCTGCACAGGGTCAGGGAGCAGGGCAAACGGGCGGTGTGTCTGAGCAACCTCAAGCAGCTCGGGCTGTCGTGGATTCTGTATGCGGATGATAACGACGGCAAAATTGTCAACGGCGCCGCAGGTCATGCCGGAACCCCGACTGATGCGAGGCATCCGAACGAAGATCCCTGGGTCGGCGTATGCTGGTC
>DQCG01000095.1:0-921 GCA_003533825.1 Phycisphaerales bacterium | reverse complement strand
TACGCAATTGTACATTCGATGAACGGCAATCCTCCTGCGGGAACCTACCGCGAAGCAGGCGGCAGACGACTGCCAAAGAAGGAGGATGGTGTATGGCTGTGGGTTAAAAACAGGATGCAAATTCACAAGCCGGCGCCGGCTGAGAGAATCGTTTTCGTTGATGAAGGTTGGGCGACTTCCTACAGTTATGCCGTCCATTACGTTCAAGAGAATTGGTGGGACGATCCGACCGTTCGGCACGGGGACGGAACGACCTTCACTTATGCAGACGGCCACAGCGAATACTGGAAGTGGAAAGGCCTCGACACGGTGAAGGCCGGCAGGAACAGGGACCGGAATCATCCCGGCAACTTAATCCCCGAAACCGCCGAAGGCTTCCAGGATCTATACCGATTGCAGAAGGCGACCTTCGGGAGGCTGGGTTATCAGCCGAGTCATTAGCAGCCGCAACCCGTCGAAAAATGCACCCCCTATGGGGCAGGCGGGGACCTTTAATTCCCCACTATTCGTGTATTGGGTGTATTCATCATATGTAATTATGGGGGTCAGCATACTTATTTCCAACCGTTATATTTGTCCTAAACTCAACAATAATTAAGTATGGCCGATGTACTCTATGAAAGCCAATATTAACGACCACAAATCAAAGATGTCCCGCTTCAACGCTTTCTGTGCGCAAACCTACACTGCTCCAACCGGAATTTCAATTAAAAATCGCGAATTCCTATTTTTCTATTCATTAAGAAGTAGTTCACGGGGTTCATACGGTGAGATAAATCAAACGAACCTGTTGTCTATATAAACAACGTATCTCACGGGGGAAATGTAGATGATAGAAATGCGAAATTTTTGAATATGTTCTTGGCTAAGATCTTACAAGGCTAAAATCTGTTGATCGTTGCACGGATTATAGTCTTATTT
>DQCG01000317.1:2425-8064 GCA_003533825.1 Phycisphaerales bacterium | reverse complement strand
TGGAGAAGTTGCAATTGCCCTGTCGGATCCGCTGAACTTAGAAGCGTACGATGCAATTACGACGGTCTTAGATCAGCCCTGCAGCCGCGTGATTTGTTCGGCATCCGAAATCGAAAAAGCTATCAGCCGCTGCTATTATCAAGGCTCGCATCTCAACAAAGAAGATGAAATACTTGAACGGGATTTAATCGAGGATGGTGATATCGAGGGTATCACCGCCAAGACCCAGGCTGAAGACCTGCTCAATATCGCCAACAAGGCGCCCGTCATAAAATTAGTCAACAAAATCTTCTTCCAGGCGGTGCACAGCAGGGCAAGCGATATCCACATCGAGCCGTACGAAGACGAAGCCCGGATACGCTTCCGGATTGACGGTGTGCTGCACGATGTATTTACCCTGCCGAAACAGCAGATTGCGGCTCTCGTATCGCGATTGAAAATTATGTCGAGCCTTAACATCGCCGAGCGAAGGCTGCCGCAGGATGGCCAGAGCCGGATTAAGATAGGCCAGAACCTGGTGGATATTCGAGTTTCCGTCATCCCGACTTCGGGCGGCGAAAGGGTGGTGCTCAGGTTGCTTGACAAGGGCAGCGGCGAGCTGGGCCTGAACGATATCGGCTTGTCACAGGAAGTCCTCAACAGCTTCAGAAAGCTGATTAGACTGGATCATGGTATAATTTTGCTCACAGGCCCAACGGGCAGCGGCAAGACAACCACACTGTATGCAGCCATGAGCGAACTTAACTCCGAGGAAAGAAACATCCTTACGGTTGAAGATCCGATTGAGTATCAACTGCCCGGCGTCGGGCAGATGCAGATAAAGCCGAAGATAAATCTCACGTTTGCCAACTGCCTGCGCCATATTCTCCGTCAGGACCCCGATGTAATCATGATAGGGGAAATCAGGGACATTGAAACGGCGGAGATTGCAATCCAGGCATCCCTCACAGGCCATTTGGTTTTGAGCACTTTGCATACAAATGATGCAGCCTCAGCCGTAACCCGGCTTATCGACATGGGAATCGAGCCTTACCTGATTTCATCGTCGGTTGTCGCCGTAATGGCGCAGCGCCTGCTGCGGATTATCTGCCCGGCGTGCAAAAAACCATACACGCCGGATGAGAAAACGATTTCACTTTTGGGAGAAAACGAAGAAACCTCCGCAACCAAGGGACAGCTCTATAAAGGACATGGCTGCGAGAACTGCCTTGAAACCGGATACCTGGGAAGAACGGGAATCTCCGAACTGTTGGTTATCAATGATGAGATAAAGGACCAAATAAGTCAACGGCGAGGCTCGCATGTTATCAAAAAAGCCGCCGTTGAGAAAGGCATGAGAACTTTGCGAGAGGATGGAATACGTAAGACCCTGGCCGGCGAGACGACTCTCGAAGAGGTCTACAGGGTAACACAGGATTTTGTGCAAACTAATACAGGATTAACTGAACGTGTCAGTGGTTGAATATAACGTGATAAATGAAAAGAAATCGGCCGCGGCCGAGCAAACAGCCGGAAGTCGCGGCCGCGCTGATAAAAAGCATAAAGCCCACGAAAGGGATATCTTCCGGAGAATCCGCACGAGGGATGTCTCCAGGGTAGCCCGTCAGCTTGCGACGCTGCTGCGCGCCGGTATGTCCCTCGTACCCGCTCTGTCGGCCTTAGTCGAACAGTCGAGAGGTGTGAAGGCCCGGGACAATCACCTTGCGGAAATCACCGAGCAGGTTGCTCACGATGTTAATTCGGGAAGCACACTGGCGAATGCGCTCGGCAAACATCCGAAAGTTTTTTCAAATCTGTTTGTCAACATGGTAGCCGCAGGCGAAACCAGCGGGACACTGGAAGAGGTTCTCTTTCGCCTGGCGGAAATCCTGGAAAAACGCGTGAATCTTGCGGCGAAGGTCAAATCCGCTATTGCTTATCCGCTGATGATGGTCGTAGTTGCCGTTGCTGTGGTGGTATTTCTTATGTCCGTTGTGGTGCCCAGTATAACGGAGATATTTATCGAAATGAACAGGACTCTTCCCTGGCCCACGATAATGCTTATCTCGACGAGCGATTTTATGCGAACTTACTGGACGTTAATTGCCGCCGCGGTTTGCCTTGCTTTCTTTGGGGCCGTAGCCGCCTACAGAACTGAAAAGGGCAGATTGTACGCGGATCGTACTAAATTAAAGCTGCCCCTTTTCGGCGGCCTTTTTCTCAAGCTGGAAGTAGCGCGTCTCTCAAGAACGCTGGGGATACTCCTTGTCAGCGGTATCCCGATATTAAGCGCCCTGGACATCGCGAAACAGGTAATTCAAAACAGAGTCATTGCCGGCGCCCTGGATTCGGTAAAAGATCTGGTAAGCAAGGGCGATGCTATCGCCAATGCGATAAGAAAAACCGGATTGTTTCCGCCCATCGTACATCACATCATAACAACAGGCCAGGCAAGCGGGAACCTGGAAGAGGGGCTAATAAACATTGCCGACATGTACGAGGACGAGGTGGAGCTGACGACGAAAACGCTGACCTCGCTGCTCGAGCCTGTGATACTTCTGTTTATGGGGGCGGTGGTGGGATTTATCGTACTTGCCATTTTACTGCCAATATTTGACATAAATCAGGTCCTTTAGAGGAAACCTCGAAAGATGAATACGAAAACACAAAATTATAAGCCAAATCATATACACCATAAACCACGCCGGGGATTTACCCTGATCGAGCTTATGATTGTGGTCGTGATCCTGGGTCTTTTGGCTACGATAATTATGCCGAGGATACTTAACAGACCCGAACAGGCACGGAGAGTGAAGGCCAAAATTGATATACGCAATATCGAATCTGCTTTAGCGTTGTTTAAGACCGACACGGGGCGTTTCCCTACGACTTCCGAAGGCCTCGAAGTGCTGGTCTCCGATCCCGGCATAAAAGGCTATAACAGTGACGCCTACCTTGATAAAACGCCCTCAGATCCCTGGGGCAACAAATACATCTACGTTTGTCCGGGAGTGCAAAGCAGAGACTACGACCTGGAATCTTACGGCAAGGACGGCGAGGACGGCGGGGCGGAAGACAATGCGGACATAGAAAGCTGGAATCTTGAAGACTGAGAATAAGACAAACAGTATAAACGGTCGGACGAACACCGGCGGAGAACGGATGAGAGCTTTTACTTTCGTAGAGGTTGTTATAGCTCTCGCAATCGTCTCGATCTCCCTGCTGACGCTGCTCAGGCTGCATATTATCAGCATTGCTATGGTCGATAAGGCACAGATAACTACACAAGCCGTTCTTCTGGCAAATGAAAAAATCGCCGAGACGGTGGCAGCCGGCTATCCTAAAGAGGGAACCAATTTCGGCAAAACCGAACAAAATGGCCTGACCTTAAACTGGCAGACAGATGTTAGGGACGTGCGACTGGGCCAATTGGAAAAAGAACAGATCACTGGATTGCGGAAAATACTTGTCGATATCACCTGGAAACAAGGTGTCGGCCGCAAACAATTACAAACGTCAACTTATGTTGCCGACAGGAAGCTGCCATGAATAACAGGTTGAACAAACACGGTTTCACGCTTGTCGAGCTGCTCGTGGCAGTGGCACTGATTGCATCTATCCTTTGCATGGTGTACGGCAGCTATTTTGCAACTTCGAAATCGGCTCAAACCTGCAAGGGCATAATAGCAGCGTCTCAGCAGGGACGCAAAACGCTGGAGCAGATGGCCCGGCAAATTCGCTGCTCGTACGCGCCAGCAGATACCAACTATACCGAAGCAGAGCCTGTCGTGCCCGGCTCTAAGCAGACGATACAGAGGGGTATGATTCTTGAAGAAGACATCTGCTATTTCAACGGCAATTCGGCTTCTCCCCGGGGCGAGTTTTTACACTTTGTAACGACGAACAGACTGCTCGGGGAAAAACAGCCGACGGACGGCCTGTTCGACGTTACGTACAAGTTCGATAAAAGAGCAAGCCTGCTGTTATTAAGCCAGGGAGAGTTTACCGGCACGTCTCAAAAGCCCGGAGAAAGAGATTTCCAGCCGATTGGGGAAGGCGTCAAATCTGTGGAATTAACGTTCTTCGACGGCGAAAAATGGCTGCGAAGCTGGGATTTTAAGGATAAGAAAAAACTGCCGTCTGCTGTAAGAATTGAAATCGGCTGTGAGGATGAAAATAACCGGCGATATCATTATGCCACCGTTGCAGATATATCCTGTCAAAAGAATCGGGAAAGAGCTCGAACCGAGAAATTAGTATCGGCTAACAACTAATGAAACCGAAAAAGATAAAAACAGAGCGGGGGGGATTTATATTAGTGGTTGTACTCTGCATGGTCATCATGATGAGCGTCCTGCTGCTTGGTTTCAACTACGAATCTCGCACGAATCTGCGCAGCGTCGATGATTTCCGAAAAGCTCAGGAGGCACTCAATTGTGCGAAGGCTGGTCTCAATATCGCGATTGCCGCCGTAAGAGAGACTTCCGATATTCATAATGACAAGCCGCTGCTGGCTCTGTTTTCGGGCGAAGAAACATTTGCCGTCGACAAAGGGGATTGCTCGATAACTATCTCCGAAGAAAGCGGTAAACTTAACGTCAATCACCTCAAAGACGCAAACGGCAATTTGAATCGGACGAGGGTAGACCAACTGCTCCGGCTTATCGATCTGCTGAATCAGAACCAGGCCATACGTTTCGAAATTGGATACGGCATCGTGCCGGCGATTATCGACTGGACCGACGGTGATGATGAGATCGAATGCCTGGATTTTATAAAGAACGATAATCTCGGAGCCGAATCAAGCCACTACAATCAGTTGAAATCCCCTTACAGGTGCAGAAATAAGCCATTCGAAACAACTGAAGGGCTTCTTCTGGTTAAAGGTATTACCCCCGAGATTTTCAGCCGGATACACGATTATCTTACGGTTTACGGCGACGGAAAGATAAATGTCAATTGCGCTGAGAAGCTTGTACTCCAAAGTCTTTCGGAAAATATGGACCCTACCCTGGCTCAACTGATTATCGAGAGGCGAAAGTTCAAGCCACTCGAAAGCATTGCCGAATTACGGGACATACCCGGGATGACAGACAGCCTCTATACGGCAATCAATAAGGTAGCGACTGTGAAACCGACTGACCAGTACTATCATGTAACATCACAGGGAGAAGCCGGCAGTCTTCGCCGCACAGTGACTGCGATACTCAGAAGAAATACGGAAACTAAAAGTATTAATCTGATTTTATACAAAGAACTTTAAGGATACGCCGTTACGGCATTTGCGTAGCAGCAAACAAAGAGAAGATAATGGTTAAGCGATGTATTGGCATAGATGTTGGCTCTTCATATTTGTGCGCCGTACAAATCATGCGCATTGGGAAGGCCTTCTGCATCGAAAAAGCCTTCGATACTCAAGCACGGCGAGACACAGACTCGACGTCGGATATACTCAGGCAATTGGTTGGAAAATACGGATTTGACCGACGTGCGGCCGTGGCGATTTCCATGCCGAACAATACTGTTTTCTTCCGAAATTTAGAGACCGATTCAGTCGGATTCGAACAAATCGCCGGGCAAAGCTCGTCCGCACTGGAATACGATTTTCCAATAGAGCCGGCTGAAATTATTGCCCAGCCATATTCTTACCGCCAGGTGAA
>DQCG01000317.1:0-2414 GCA_003533825.1 Phycisphaerales bacterium | reverse complement strand
ACGGCGATTTTTGCGATTCACACAACAATTATGCTGAACCATCCTGAAATCAAAATCGGTGCAGCAATTATCGCACATCTGACCGAATCGCACCTGACTCTGGCATTCATCCAAAACAACAGTGTCTTGATTGTCAGGAACTTTCCGATTGCCTGCGCATACGACAACGATACCGATTCAGTCGAGCAACAAATAGCAAACGTGCTGTCGCGGGAAGCAAAAATTACCTGGCGTAAATTGTTTGGGACAGAGATTGAGCAGGGCACCAGGATTTACCTGGTGGCAGGAGACGATAATTCCACGGACCTCAAGGACGCCATCGAAGAGAGCCTGCACTGCCCGACAACCATTGTTAATCCCTTCGCAAGGGTGTTATTGAAGAATCTTCGTCGGCCCGGCGCAAACATATCCGTCGCTGAAGGTCTTGCTTTGAGGACGCTGGCACCTGAGCATACTGCGGGTATTGACTTCCTCGAAGCCGACAATGCCAACCCTAAGCCGGCGTTAAACCTGAAAAAGGAATTGGTAATTTTGGCGATACTTATCGCTGCGATTACCACCGTCTCACTGGCTGGGCTGTTTATGCGACTGTCAAATTTAGAAGCGAAATACGCCGAGGTAAAGAACGAACTCAGAGAAAGTTTTCAGCGTACATTACCGGAAGAGAAGAATATTGTAAATCCGCTCGCCCAGTTAGAGCAAAAGCTGGAATCCTTACAACAAGATTATGCAATCTTTGGCCCAATCTCCGGCTCCGCTATCGGACCTCTTGATGTTTTATACGCGATCACTACGAGTACTCCGCCGGAGATAAACATCGGTCTTAAAGACATGCTGATAACCACCGAGTCCGTAAGGTTGACGGCTACCGCCAAATCGTTTGAATCCCCATACAGCTGGCAGCGACGCCTGCAGGGTGTTCCGCAGTTTTCAACTGTTGATATCCTCGGGGACATTCAGCGGGAGCCTGAGAGTGAGCTTGTTAACTTTACTGTTTTGATATCGTTTGCAATGAAAGAGTAAAACTATGCGATTAACACAGAGAGAATATTTGCTGGCTGCGGGACTGGTAGCTCTTGTCGCTGCCTGGGCATTTTATACGGTTGGTGTCGGTCCGGCCCTCGAGCGTATAGAGACACTCAACCGGGTAATTCCCGAAAAGCAGAACGAGCTCGAAAAGCTTCGTACCAAAACCGGCGAATATATCGCTCTGCATGATTCTATCGAGGAGATGCGTACAAAGATAGCTTCACAGGAAGAGACGTTCGAGCTGCTGCCGTATGCGGAGTCACTGGTTCAGGAATGCGGCCTTACGAAGAATTTAGTGACAATGAAGCAGCAGCCATCGCAGCTCGAAACTAACTACCATGAAACAGTAGTTGAAATTGAGTTGGAGAATCTGACACTCCGACAGATTTTCGACTTCCTTCAGAAAATAAAATCTTCAAAAGTACTTGCAAGAACCAAAACACTTCATATCAAAAGGAATCCCACAAATGCAAACTTGCTTGATTCCGTGATTGAAATTCGCAATCTCAAGCTAACGCAAAGCTCATAGCCTGAAATTTAGTTACAATTCACTGGTAAAAGCCAATGTCGAAAAGCATCAATCGGTATTGGTAAATCATTCCTGCGTTCCCTGCGTCACTCGCATGTTAAGCGGTATGCTGAAAGGCAAGGACAAAGTCTCGATTCAGCACCAACAATAACATAGGCTTTCGTGTCAACCGGCAAGGTTAATGTTGATGGATTTATTTCACCTTTTTCCTCCTTCCATAAGAACCGTTCTGCATATTTATTGCTTTTGCCCGATAATACCTGCTGAATTTCCTTGTTTTTGAGAAGAAATTTCTCAAGAAACTGACATTTTTCTTTGCATATATCTCTTTACAAAACATATCAAATGAAGATAATGAAGGGTTCGCAGGTTTTAGTGGGAAGGAACCCGTCGCCGTAGCATCTGAGTGAACTGCTTCTGAGTGACACCTGCTAAGGATGGCACGGCCATATTTGTGCTTGGTCTGTGTGAGTAGCAAGGAACGGGAACGCTTGGCTGATAATATACAATGCTTCGAGCTGGCCGATTCTCGTAAGCAACATTTCCGCCGCGGACTCACGGATGACCCAGAGGCCGTTGCCTCCATTTTGAGATGGCTCACAAGCAGCCTCGTCGGTACACCGACGGGGACGGAGTCCACCCGGACAAGCCGAAAATTAGTATTGGTTCGTTATTTATTGTTAAATGTTGTTATGAGAATTTCATATCTGAGCTTGGCCCAAAAAATTTAAGCTGATTTTTCTTAAATATCTTGATGTGACAAATTCTCAATCACAATTGATCAATCTTATGTAAGTCATTGTAACTAAAGACTTAAGGAATTTTTTGAAGAAAGGAAGTATTGGTTTAAGCTTGA
>DQCG01000104.1 GCA_003533825.1 Phycisphaerales bacterium | reverse complement strand
TCGACCCTTCATAGAATTTATCCATCCCGACCATAGGGATCGGGCGATGGGAATTCACATCAAACGCCTTAAGGGCGAGGAAGTTCCACCAGTCTATGAGTTTAAGGTTCTCGACAAAAAAGGGAATGTAAAGTGGCTGGAGAACAATGGGATATTGATCGAATGGTGCGATAAACCTGCTACATTGAATTTCTTAAGAGATGTCACCGAACGCAAGAAGGCCGAACAGGCAATTTGGGCGTCCGAAAACGAGAAAAGGAGCATCTTGAATGCCATCTCGGATCATATTCTATTTCACGATACAGATCTGCTTATTCGATGGGGCAACGAGGCGGCGGCAAGGTCCATAGGCATGACTCAGCAGGAGTTGGTTGGTCGCTACTGCTATGAATTGTGGCAGGGCCGAAGTGAACCCTGCGAACGGTGTCCGGTAATCAGAGCAATGGAAACGGGTTCGCATACCCAGGGCATTATGACAACGTCGGATGGGAAATGGTGGGAGATCATAGGAGAGCCCGTGCTCGACAGGGATGGGGAAATCAGGGGAGCAATAGAGATCGGCCGAGACATTACCGAGCGAAAAGAGGCCGAGCAGGCTTTGCAGGAATCTGAAGAGCGTTTCAGAGCTATTTTTGAGAATGCTTTAGTCGGTTTGTATCGAACTACTCCCGACGGACGAATCCTTATGGCAAATCCGGCGCTTGTGCAAATGATGGGCTATTCATCTTTCGAGGAGCTTGCGCAACTGAACATGGAAGAGGAAGGATTCTCCCGGGACTACCAACGTTCTGTCTTCAAACAACGTGTCGAAGCCGAGGATCGGATTGTTGGACTGGAGTCTCGATGGATGAGGCGCGATGAAACTACGCTGTTTGTCCGTGAAAGTGCAAGGACTGTTCGCGATAAGGACGGCGAGATATTGTATTATGAAGGCACGGTCGTAGACCTCACCGAACGCAAGCTCGCGGAGGAGGCGCTCGGAGAATCCGAGGAGAAATTCAGATCTCTCGCAGAGCAGTCTCCGAATATGATTTTTATCAACAAGAAAGGGAGAATAGTTTATGTCAATAAAAAGTGCGAGGAAGTCATGGGGTATGAAAGAGAGAAGCTGTGTTCTCCTGATTTCGACTTTCGTTCACTTGTTGCACCGGAATCGTTAGGCTTGATAAATGATAATTTCGCCAGGCATTTAAGAGGTGAAGAGGTTCAGCCGTACGATTATTCGATCATAAATAAAGATGGCAAGAGAATTGAAGCGATCAATGCAAGTAAATTGATACAGTATGAAGGAGAGACAGCCATACTCGGCGTCGTAACTGATATCACTGAACGCAAAAAATCGGAGCGGGCATTGCGTGAATCGGAGGAGCGACTGAAGATATTGTTCGAGTCGGCGCCGGATACTATTTACCTTATCGACTCGGAAGGCAGATTCATGGACGGCAATAGAGCGGCGCTGGAACTGGTTGGGTTCGCCAGAGACGAAGCGATTGGTAAAAACCTGGCTGAAATGGGCATGTTGTCTGACAAGCAATTGTCGAAGGCGATAGAAAATCTGAAAAAGGTGGCAACCGGTAATCTTTCAGGTCCGAATGAATATAGATTAAAAAGAAAAGATGGTAGTTATATTTCCGTTGAGGTACGAACCTTCCCTGTGAAAATAGGAGGCGAAACGTTAACCCTGGGAATTGCGCGTAATATCACCGAGCGCAAGCAGGCGGAGAAGACACTCCTTGACCACCGGGCACAGCTTAAATCTTTGGCTTCTCAGTTGTCACTCACCGAAGAGCGTGAGAGACACCGTCTGGCAACAGAGTTGCACGACCAGATCAGCCAGTCTCTTGTCATTTCCAAGATCAAGCTGGACCAGCTTCGCAAATCTAATTCCTCCGGCGACTTTAAGGAAGCCCTCGATGAAATCTCTAAATACCTCGGACAGGTCATCGAGGAAACAAGAACGTTGACATTTGATCTGAGTTCGCCCATATTATACGAGTTGGGTTTTGAGGCTGCAGTGGCTGAATGGCTTACAGACCAAATTCAGGAAAAACATAGAATCGAAACTGAATTTAAGGATGATGGGCGCCAGAAACCGCTGGATGATGACATTCGCGTGCTCTTGTTCCGAAATGTGCGAGAGCTGCTTATCAATGTCGTCAAGCATGCTAAGGCACACAAAGTAAAGGTTTCGATTCGCAGAATTGGCGAGTATATAAGTGTTTGTGTTGAAGATGACGGCATCGGATTTGACCCGGTCGAGGTAGCGTCAACGGCGGTTAAAAAGGCCGAATTCGGGCTCTTTAGTATCCAGGAGCGTCTGGAACAACAGGGCGGGCAGATCGAGATCGAATCCGGACCGGGCCGGGGCACTAAGATTACGATGACGGCGCCGTTGAAATGTAAAGATATATCTGATGGGACATAATTATGAGCACCAAAGTTTTATTAGTTGACGACCATGCGATAATCCGGGAGGGTCTGCGTTCGCTGCTTGAGAAGGAACCAAATATTGAGGTGGTAGCCGACACTGACGACGGACGAAAGGCTCGTGACCTGGTGCGGGAACTGTCGCCGGACGTAGTCATCATGGATATAACTATGCCGGGGCTAAATGGAATCGAGGCCACACGCCAGATTACCGCCGAGTCGCCACACGTCAAGGTGATTGCCTTGTCCATACACTCCAAACGCAGATATGTGGCTGATATGCTCAGCGCCGGAGCAACAGGCTATATATTGAAAGAATGCTTGTTTGACGAGCTTGTTCAGGCAATCCAGGCCGTAGTCGCCGGGGGGCAATACCTTAGCCCCAGAATAACCGATGTAGTAGTCAGCGACTACGTAAAACGTTTGTCGGCCACTGCTTATTCGCCGTTTGAAGCTCTTACTACCAGGGAACGCGAGGTGCTGCAGCTTGTGGCCGAAGGAAAGTCCACGAAACAAATCGCTTTAGAGCTGCATGTAAGCACTAAGACCATTGAGGCGAATCGCCGTCAAATTATGGAAAAGCTGGACAGGCACAGCGTCGCTGAGCTTACTAAATACGCCATTCGTGAAGGTTTGACCACTCTCGAAACGTGAGCATCCCGAGCC
>DQCG01000481.1 GCA_003533825.1 Phycisphaerales bacterium | reverse complement strand
GGAAAGTTGGCCTGGTTCAGAATGAGCTCCGCCATGCTGGTGCCGTCCAGCCTACGCGTCTTGGGCACGGTGATGTCGGTGAAATCCAGGATCGTCGGCAAGAGGTCCATGGCCATGGACGTGGCATCCTTGGTCGTGCCCGCAGCAATACTGCCGGGCCACCAAGCAATGGCAGGCACACGATGTCCCCCTTCATACTGACTGAACTTGCCGCCCCTGAAAGGCTTGTTGGACCCGCCGGACAGGATCGCCCCATTGTCGGAAAAGAAGAAGATGAACGTGTTCTCTGTTAGGCCCTCACTCCGAACCGTGTCCAGAATCTGGCCGATGCCCTTGTCCATCTCTTCCAGCATGATTTTGTACTTGGGGCGAATCCGCTTTGGATCCCACATCTCTTTTCTGGTGAGTTTCTTTTTCGGCCGGTTTTCCATCGTATCGGCAGGAGTCTGAAACGGTAAATGAACCGCCTCATGGGCAACATACAGGAAAAAAGGCCTGGACTTGTTCTCTTCAATGAAGCGCACCGCGTGGTCAGTGATCAAATGTGTCGTGTAGCCTTTGATGTTCCTACGTTCCAGGCCGTTGTACCAATCCTTATGATTATGGTAGTCTGCGGCGCCATTCAAATAGCCTACAAATTCATCAAAACCATGATGGATAGGATTGTGTCTCGGCTCCCTGCCCAGGTGCCATTTTCCAAACAGTGCCGTTCTGTAACCATTTTGTTTCATCAGTCGGGAAATCGTCAACTCCGTAGTTTCCAGCCCGGGAGTGTCAAGATGACTCGCAATGACATCGATAATCCCCACCCGTTGCTGATAGCGACCGGTCAGGAATGCCGCTCGCGTCGGGCTGCAGACGGAGCTATTGGTATGGAAATCGGTAAAGGTCAGTCCCTCCGAGGCCATACGATCTTCAATGTGTTCCCCCGGAGCATTGGCCTTGAAGTTTGGGTAGTTCCAAGGAGCGAGGTAACCGCCCGCCGGTCCGGGACCGTACCAGTGAGGGATGTCCACATCGAATCCAAGTTCCAGCGGAGAATGTGGTTCCCGCCCCAGGTGCCACTTGCCGAAATGCGCGGTCGAATAACCTGCATCCTTAAGGATCTTGCCCAGAGTCGGTAGAGATGGATCCAGCCGTGTTGACGACTTGACGTTGGTGCATTTCTGATGCGGAGGACCGTTCTCACTTGCGATTGGAGCGAAGCGAACCTCCGCCAAGTGCGCCGCCGGCGATGTCATGCCGTGCCGGGCGGGATTCTGGCCGATCATGATGCTAGCGCGCGTCGGCGAGCAGATCGGACTAGCGGCATACGCATTGGTAAACGTCATGCCGCGTGCGGCGAGCCGTTCGATGTTCGGCGTCTCGTAGAGTGACGTCTTTCCGTACAGAGTGGTGTCGGCCCAGCCCAGGTCGTCCGCCAGTATAACAATCACGTTATGCTTGTGCAACTCCGTTGCCTGCACAAAGGCAGAACACAATACATAAGCAACAATTAAGAAGAGATATTTCTTCATCAGTGATTCCTTATTTCGTCATTTCCATCGACTAATCTGAATAAAGCGTTTTCAATCGCTTCAGCACTTCGGGATGTTTATTGGCAACATCGCGGTTTTCAGGAGGTCTCTGTGAATGTATGTCACGTCGCCAAGAAACACAACAATCTAATGATGCAATTATACCCTGAAGTGAGCATTTTGCAAGACCGACCTCCAGGCAGACAATCTCCCTCAAATTTCAGTAGTCTTGTCATCGTCGCTGACTTTGCAATCCTTAGTATGCAATAATAAGACCTACGGATTCCCAATCCGTTGCTCCAGTCTTGACGAAGTGGCGAGCAAAACTACCACAAATAGGGACCACTAATAAGGAGAGTCAACTGTGGAAGGCATTTTGGGATAGACACAACATCATGCCAGAGCGGATGTTTTATGGAAAAGGCATGGATGAGGTATGGTTGACGGGGGTGAATCGACTCGGGCAGAATCTGGTCGACAATCATCCGTCCTACAGATAATGCTTGATACTTAAGTAGACCAATGGAAGATGCTTGGTACAAATCTCTGCCACAAATGATTTCGGCCAATTGACTTCATGATTGAGATGGTGACAGAGTATAAGCAGCAATTCAAATAGATCTGGCCCGTTCCCGGAATCGTCCGGGGGGGTAACCCAGTTCCCGTTGAAACACGGCGCTCATATAATGTGCGGTGCGAAAGCCTGTTCGCTCAGCGATGGCGTTGAGAGAAAGCTCTGTGGACGTCAGCAACCGACGGGCCATGCTAAGACGAATCCTCAGGATTTCCTCATGAATTGTGCAATTAAGATGGCGCTTGAAACGGATCTCCAGGGTTGATCGTGACACGCCGACGTGTCGAACCACATCAGGAACACCAATAAGATAGTCAAGAGCATGTTCTCGAACGAACTGCAATGCCTGCGAAACAACAGCGTCGTCAACCGCGGTTCGATCACTGGAAGGTCGGGTCACAAGACAATTCGGGCCGACGGTGATGTGGACTGGGCGGCGCCGGCGACCGGTCATGAGCGCATCCAGTAGTTTGGCAGCCCGAAAGCCCATCTGTTCGGTATTCTGAGCAATGCTCGAAAGAGGCGGTATTGCCAGCTCGCACGCAAGTTCGTCGTTATCCACTCCAATGATAGCCACGTCCTCCGGAACACGAAGATGCGACTGCCGACAGGCCTCAAGCACATGCCGGCCTTGAGAGTCGTTACAGGCCATCAGGCCCACGGGTCTCGCCAGGCTCGCCAGCCAGTCCATCAGTTCTGCCAGCATGAGACCCCAATGCCGTGGTGCATAATTCCGGCCTTTAAACACCGAGCATTGGTAGCCGTGCTTTGCGATACGCCTACAGAAAGAATCCCGGCGAACCGCATCCCATTGATCCAATCCACGTGGACGTAACCCGCAGTAAGCGAAATACTCTAAGCCTCTTTCTACAAGATGGTCTGCCGCCCATTCAGCTATCATCTGGTCATCCGTCTTGACAGTAGAGATATCCAGCTTCCGCAGGATGTCAGGCGCCAGGCAACCTATCCCTACAATTTTCCCGGTAAATTGAGGAAGTGCCTTCACGATCCGCGCATCGTCCAGATCGACAATCAGCCCTTGCCCAGACCACTCAGCAAAAGAAGGAATTCTATCAGCCGGCTCTTCCTCCACGTAAAGTCGCCATGGGGCGCCGAAGTGAACATACCTTGAAATACCGCTGATGATTTCTCGATCATATGGACGGCTCAGATTCACTAAAACGGCCACGTTTTTGAGTTTGGGCATCTCGTTACTCCAAGTAAGCAGGGCAGCAACACTCATTTCATGATAAGCCTAATATAACGGATGTAACGTAAAACCACAACGATTATACGAGATTTCATTGTTCATTGTCATCCTAGTTTACTTCTCACTTTCGTCAGTTAACGCCCATGTTTAAAAGAGCTGTGCTATGTAAAGGACCAGACTTTGTTACGGAAAATCGCACTTTTGTTACGTAAAATCGTATTGTGATGCCGACTTCTTCTGGCGATAATTAGTATTGTGATTGCAGTAAGATGATGATGTCAAAAAAGAAAAGTTCATGGTGGGTAAGTGATAAATGATAAAGACCTTTTGGTGTCATTGTGGCGGCAAAACCAATTTATCCGTTTTTTTTCTAGGAGGATTCAGAACATGAACCTGACAAAAAAAATTACTATCTGGGTGTGTGTGGTCACAATGACCATGCCGTGCCTGGCCCGTTGGGAATTCAATAAAGATGGGGACCTGGAAGGTTGGACACCTGGTGGGAACGTCAGCAAACTGCGAGCCAAAGACGGCCTGTTGACCGTGTCCGTAGCGGCGAACACGAATGATCCTTGGATACGCGCGAAGCCGAATGTGGATGGTTCCCAGTACCCCGGCGTATATGCTCGCATGCGCTGGTCGACGGATGCTACCGATTTTAACGGAGCCCGATTCTTTTTCAAACCTGCGGGTGAACCATGGAAGAATATACCCATCAAGAATCAGGTGCCTACGCCAGATCAGGGTTTCAAGACCGTGATCATTCCTACGGAACATCCAGATTTTCCTCATTCCGAAGCTTGGAACAAGCCCCTTCAATTTATTCGTTTCGACATGATGGACAATGTTCCGGTTGACTATACTGTGGACTTCGACTGGGTGCGTCTGGCCGGCGAGTATCTGGACAACGAGAGCCTCGAGTTTTGGGATGATGTGAATGACTCCATCGCGGGCTGGACGATCAGTGACAGCAACGTCGTTAACTTTGATGTTTCGGAACCCAATTTCATTCACAGCGGTGAGTGGGCTGCTTCTGTGACCGGTACGGGTACGGCTCAAACCCTGATGCAATATATCAAGGGGGGGCTGGACCTGTCCAAGGGCCAGCGTTTGGCGCTTGAAACCGCCTTACTGATTCCTGATGCGGCCAAGGATGCTCAGATCATCGTTCACATTGCTGAGCAGGGTCAAGATGGTCAGTGGACCGAGGGTTCGCCCATTGAAATCACTACGCTGGGCAGCTACTTCATTGCCACGTCCGAGGCCACTCTGGAACTCGAACCGTCCGATCGGACCGGTTTGCGTGCCGTCATCTCCATCACCAGTGCGGCGGACAAACAGGTCTATGTGGATGAAACCCTGATCGCCCTGCTGCCGGAAGTGGATCCCTATCCGGATAAGGCACGGGGTTGGCCCATCAACTGCGTTATGCTCTCCGAAGGACAGGAGATTACGATCGATGGTGTGGTCAGCGCTGAAGAGTACGCTGGTGCTCAGGCCGTAGTGATCAATAAGGATACCGCCAGGGCCCTCGATCCGTTTGATCCGAATTATGTGCACGACATGATTGCCACAAACGACAATATGTTTACGAGTGACCTTGAGGACTACAGCGGCACCTACTACGTGATGTGGGATGTCAACAACTTCTATATCGCCTGCTCCATCCAGGACGACAGCTACAATTTCGTGGGACCCTTGCCCAACCAATCGGATAGCCTGCAGTTCACCCTGACGGAAACGGCCTTTGAACAGGAGAAGGGTATGATGTACATTCCCACGATCGCACCGGCCGATGACTCTGGCAACGTATTTGCCAACAATGTCTTCAATGCGAACTACATTGAATACGACCTCTTCCAGCATCCCGAGGTGGAATACGCCGGTGCCGTGGATGAAGCCACGCAGGACTGGACTGTGGAACTGAAGATCCCCTGGTGGGCGCTCGTCGGTGACTTCCGCAACGACATCTTCAAGCCGTACCCGGCCCTGGGCCTGCAGGTAGGCTTTAACATCGTGGTCGGCGACTTCGATCCGGCGGCCGACGGCACTGCCCAGCTGGAGATTCGGGCCTGCACCCACCCCGGCGCTTTCCCCTGGCAGATCACACAGGATCAGACTTCCGAGATCCTGACGTTTGTCGATGCAGATGGCAAGGTACCAGCAGGACAATAAGGAATGTGTGTTTTGCTTAGCGTAATACACTCGAATGGTTCGGTGCCATGACGGAAGCCCTCCCCTATGAGGGGCAGGATCTGCAACCCATGACCTTTATCGAACAGTAGCAACGTTTAACTGGATAACAGGATATGTTTCATGAACAGAACGCGCGCTTTTACACTGATTGAGCTATTGGTGGTGATTGCGATCATTGCTTTGCTCATGGCGATCCTCATGCCGAGTCTCGCCAAGGCGCGGGCCCAGGCACGCTCCGTGGCCTGCCGCTCCAATCTGAAACAGTGGTGTGCCATTTTTAACATGTACAGTGAGGACAACGATCGCAAGATGATCACGTCCTATTACAAGGTAAATGGTCAGTGGGCGACTGGCTTTGGACGGCGGCGCTGGCTCGACAAGTTGCGTGGTTATATCAAGGAGAAGACCGGCCTGCTGCTTTGTCCCTCCGCGAAAAAATATGCTCCTGGTGCCGCTGGACCTCATGCACCCTTTAGGCTGCCGGTGGCCACCGGTTATGCCTTTGAAAATATACAGGAAGCTGAATACGCCAGCTATGGTTTTAATTGTTGGGCTTATAGTATTCCCCCACAGAGGAATATCAAAAACAAGGAGTACTACTGGCAGACATTGGATGTAAAAGGTGCTGCCGATATCCCTTTGCTTCTCGATGCGCAACAGGGCGGCGCCTGGGTGACTTGGGACGAGCCCCTATCGGTCACGCCGCCGGAGAGTGATGGCGACAAGACAAACCGGGGCATCAGTTTTTTTGTAATGAACCGCCATAACAAGAAAATCAACGGTTCGTTCTTTGATTTGTCGGTTCGACCGATTCGTTTGAAACAACTCTGGAAATACAATTGGCACGAAGGTTTTGACCGCACCGGTTGGAAAGAACCGTGGCCTGCGTGGATGCAGGGCCTGCCGGAATAGGGGAGCAATAATGAAAAAACAAAGCGCTTTTACGCTCATCGAACTATTGGTCGTGATTGCGGTCATCGCGGTTTTGATGGCAATCCTCATGCCGGCGCTCAATCGAGCGCGCGAGCAAGGCAAGCGTGCGGCTTGCTTGAGCAACCTCAAGCAAATGATGTTGGGTTGGAGTATGTACGCCGAAGACAATGATGAAATGATTGTGATGGCTTCTACCAACCAGCAGCATGAAACAACCTGGGGGGGAACTCAATCCAAGCCATATAAGTGCTGGGTCTACTATAGGAATCCTGACGCGTATTCCATTGAAGAAAGACTTGAGGGTATTCGGGCCGGAGGTCTGTTCAAGTACCTCAAGAACGAGCGGCTTTTCAAGTGCCCCACAGGGATTCGTGGAGAACTCGTCACCTATGCCATACCGGATGTTTTGAATGGGCATAGAATTCCCGATATTAGCGATCGCAACCTTATCGTTTTAAAACGTACAAAAATTACGAGACCAAGCGAACGGCTCATTTTTCTCGATGAAGGAGAGTTGAGTCCATCGAGTTGGACGATATGGTATAGTGAACCCCGATGGTGGGACAAGCCCTCATCCCGGCATGGGGTAGGCACGAATTATGCATTTGCCGATTATCACGTGGAGTACTATAAGTGGAGGGATCCACGTACGATGGATATAGCCCATATGACGCGGAGTGAGTATGTACCCCAAAAGAGTACCCTGAGTCATCAACCGGACAATGCGGACTTAAGGTGGATACAGCGACGTGTTTTTGGTAAGATTGGCTACTGAAAATAGTATGTTTGACAAAGGAGAACCATCATGAAACGAACCAATGGATTCACTTTGATCGAATTGTTGGTCGTTATTGCCATCATTGCAATACTAATGGCTATCTTAGTGCCGACGCTCAATCGCGCCAAAGAACAGGGCAAGCGTGCGGTTTGCCTTAGCAATCTCAAGCAGATGATGCTGGCATGGATGATGTATGCCGACGATAACGACGACAAAGTCGTACGGACCCGAGCCGTGAACGATAAAACGTCGCCCGACCAGGGGTGGGTTGGCTGGCAGTACCTCGATGAAAGTAAAGAGCAGCAGTTTGAGAACATTAAGAGGGGCCGCCTCTTCAAGTACATTAAAGACGTAAAAGCCTATCGCTGTCCGGTAGCATCGTCCTATGAGGGATTGAGAACCTACTGTGTGGCCTGTGTGTGGAACAACGGCTTCAATCGGGGACGCGCATCGGTTTACGGCGCCCAGAAGGATCAGATTATCATGACCCGGAGTTCCGTGAAGCAGCCGGCCTTGCGAATGGTCTTTGCCGACACCGTGGGCTCTGATCAAGACGCCATGTACACTGTGATGTATAACGTGCCTGAGTGGCGCAATACACCCAACTGGCGTCATGGCGGAGGGTGCAATTTCAGTTTTGCGGACGGTCATGTCGAGTTTTGGAAATGGACCAACATAGAAAAGACGGTTGAGTTGGCTCAGCGCAGCGAACAGCTTTCACAAGAAACCGGTGGTATTGCGAGAATGCTGAATGAGTTCGATCAGAGCGACAACGAGGATCTCCAGCGGATCCAAAAGGCCACATGGGGAAGACTCGGGTACTAACCTAAATAACGTAAAGAAAGAATACCTCTATGAGTACATCTCGAATTTCTCGTCGCCAATTCCTTGCCGGCTCGCTGTTTGGTTATACGGCGCTGCAAACATGGGCCCAAGCCACGGCTGCCAAGCCGCGCAACATCCTCTTTATCATGACGGACCAGCACAACGTCCATGCCCTCGGGTGTTACGGCAGCCGGGAAGTGAAAACCCCCAATATGGATCGCCTGGCCCAACAAGGCGCCCTATTCGAATACGCCTTTTGCCAGACAGGGCAATGCTGTCCCGCCCGCTACTCCATTTGGACCGGGCGCTACGCCCGCACGCATGGGCTCTACTACAACGGTCAATTAGAGAATCCAAAGGAAGACACCATTGGCGATATACTCAAGCGGAAGGGATACAAAACGGCGACCATTGGCAAGCACCATATGCATATGGGTGTCATGCCGGACAAACACGGCTTCGATGTTGTCATTGACCTTCCCGAATATCAGGCGTTCATGGAATCCGAAGGAAAAGCGGGCCAAGATCGCAAGGGCGATTTCCTGCCCGAAAATGTACATCCGGTCCGTTCGCGCGTAGGTCCGTGCCGGGTGGATAACGATCATCATAAGGCCGGTTATTGGGCTGCCCGAGCCATCGACTTCATGCGCGAAAATAAAGACCAGCCATTTTGTCTGTGGTTGTCGTTTTACGGCCCGCACACGCCGATCATGCCCTCTGAACCCTGGGCGTCCATGTACGATCCGGCCAGCGTAACGCTGCCGCCCAACCACTCGTACGACTATGACTACAACACGCCGGGGCTCAAAGGCACCCAGGCAAAATCCGGCACGTTTGGCGAAGACCTCCACCGCAAGACACTGGCCTACTACTATGGGCTTGTCAGTCAGATCGACTACAACATCGGCCGGGTCCTGGACGAACTGGACCGCCTTGGCCTGGCAGAAAACACGGCAGTGGTATATACCGCGGATCACGGTGAAATGATGAGTGAGCATGGTGCATGGACCAAGGGCCATCAAGGATACGATGCCACAGTGCGAGTGCCCTTGATCCTTCGTTGCCCCGGTGTTATCCCCCCGAATGTGCGAAGACAGGCTCTGGCCTGCTCCATCGACCTGTTGTCCACGCTGTTCGAACTGACGCATCAGCCGATTCCACAAAACGTGCAAGGCAAAAGCCTGGTGGCCCCGGCGAAGAAAGAATCCGGTGCATGGCGTGACACCATCTTCTCAGAAATCGGCAACTCAGTGGAGAACCAGACCGTTATCGCGCGCACGGCCAATACCAAGTACGTGGTCTACCGGAAAGACGCTAAGGTGGCCTATGAACAGCTCTTCGACCTAGAAAAAGATCCCTGGGAGATGAAAAACGAGATCGGCAATCCCAAGTACAAACAGGTGCTGGCCACCATGCGAGGGAAACTGATCTGCTGGGAAAGGGAAACCAAGACGGTTGCACCCTGCAAGCGCGTGCGGAAAAAGACCGTGCGACACGGCCGGGCGGGCGCATAAAGTACAAGGAATAAGTCTACTATGAACAGTCGTGATTTTCTGAAAATACTGGTATGTGCAATGACTGCTGTAGCCCTGCCCACGGTGGCCTCTGCACAGGATGTGGAGAACATCGCTGGTGAGAAAGGCCATCGCCCGCTCCTGGGCGTGCAGCGCTGGGATATGTATTCAGGAAAAGGTGCCACGCAAAAACAGGAACTCGGTTACCTCCCGGGCAAACAGGATTTTCTGAAAGACCCCGAGTGGCATGAGCGTGCCCCCTTCTTCTGCCGATTAACCGAGGATGTAGACTGGGTAGCGCATCCCGCAGAGGCCGGTCCGCTTTGGTTCAATTACCCCTTCAGCCAGGAACTGCTCCAGGAGGCGATGGACCAGGAGATCTGCTATGCGTACAACGCCGGTATCGATTTCTTCATCTACAACGGACCGGCACGCACGCTATTTTCCAATGCCTGGGAACTCAAGAACAACCTGGACTGCCACGTGGCCAGCACCATCCCCGAAGCCACAAATATGAACTTCGTATGGGCGCTATACGGACACCGGGCGATTCACTATACGCGCACCAAAGTAGTTGCCATGATGGATGAAACCATGGAGT
Source organism: Phycisphaerales bacterium (assembly GCA_003533825.1). Taxonomy (GTDB): domain Bacteria; phylum Planctomycetota; class Phycisphaerae; order Sedimentisphaerales; family Anaerobacaceae; genus JAFGPJ01. Next base: position 2,392 of record DQCG01000481.1, on the reverse strand, counting down.
ACCTGGTAATGGACGATTGGCAGACAGTGATGAATGATCGTCCCCTGGTCATAGTGCTCTGGCCGGAGCAGTTCCGATCGGACTTGGAGACTGCACGCGGCACAGAACAAATGGTGGGGCGTAAATTTGTGGATTACATTCGTACCCGGGTGAAAGACGCGGGACTGAAGAATCCTTATCTCGTCGGCGCCGCTGTACCGGCCCGCACCTATGAACAGGCCGGTTCCCTAAAGGAGGACGGCTACGATGCGTTCATGTATTATGCCGGCGGTTACGGAGGCAAGGTCGCTGAACGCGACGAGGCTCCCACTTATGCTGAGGCCACGCAGGATCTCATCAACACCTATGAGAGCGAGTTCCTGAACCGTGGGCTCCCCTTCATTCCCCCGTGCACGAGCATGCAGTATCCCTGGCCCCGGGCCTTGGACCACGAAACCGGCGTGCCTCTGGACCGGTGGTACCACTACCAGTGGCCCGAAAAGGGCGACCTGGGTGTGCGCGTCAAGGCCGCGCTAGATTTCGTGGCCACCCATCCTGAGGCGTGTGAGGCACAGGTGGTGACCATGTACTCGTGGAATGAGCATTCAGAAGGCGGCGGCCTTTGCCCGACCATGGGCCAGCCGCCTGAGTACCAACCCGTGACCCACTGGCTTGACGAAGTTGCCGAAGCCTTGGCAGCCTGGCAATATCCTACGGAAGTGTTAGAGAGTTATGGAAGATGAAATGAAGAACGTGAATACAACCAGGGTAGTGTGCTTTTTTGTCGTACTATTGACAGTTGTCAGTTTCACTGCCGAGATTCATGCGCAATTAAATCGCCGTCCGAACGTCCTGGTCATCATGACGGATGACCTGGGTTTTTCCGACATCGGCTGCTACGGCAGTGAAATTGAGACGCCCCATCTCGATCGCCTGGCTGCAGATGGGCTGCGTTTTTCACAGTTCTACAACACGGCCAAGTGCCACTCGTCCCGCGTGTCGCTGCTCACGGGCCAGTACTGCATGGCGGCGGGCGACACGGCCCTGAGTCATGCGGTCACATCGGCAGAGGTGCTTGGCAGAAGTGGCTATTTCACGGCGATGACAGGTAAGTGGCATCTCAAGAAGCAGCCCACGGATTTCGGCTTCGACCGCTATTTCGGCCATCTCAGCGGAGCGTGCAACTACTTCAAAGGGGACAAAACGTTTCGGCTGAACGGGCAGCCTTGGCCCGTGCCTGCCAGTGGATTCTACACGACCGTCGCCGATGTGGACTTTGCCCTACTGTTCCTGCGTGATGCGCGCGCGTCGAACAAGCCGTGGTATCTCTATGTCGCGTTCAATGCGCCCCACGCGCCGCTGCACGCCTTACCTGAAGACTATGCTAGATACAAGGGACGGTACAGCCAGGGCTGGGACGTTGTCCGGGCCGCGCGTGTGGCCAAACAGAAATGGATCGGACTATTGCCCGCGCGTCTGAAAGCAAGTCCTCGCCCCGAACACATTCCCGCTTGGAGCGCAATGACGCCCTGGCGCCAAGAGTACGAAGCGAACCGCATGTCCACGCTGGCGGCAATGATCCACTGCGTTGACCGGGAAGTAGGACGGCTCATCCAGGATCTGCGCTCCAACAACGAATTGGACAATACCCTGATTGTGTTTGTGTCGGACAATGGTGCGTGTCCGTATGACCGCAAGCGTCCGCTTCTCGAAGTCGAACCCACCGACGGCGACACCGCACTAGGGGATTCCACGGGGTGGGCGTGGGCCAGAAATAGCCCGTTTCGCTACTACAAGCAGAATCAGTTTGAAGGCGGCATAGCCACCCCGGCGATTGTGCACTGGCCAGCAGGCTTGCAGACAGCGCCTGGCATCGTCATTCGTGCACTGGCCCATCTCATTGATGTGCTGCCCACTCTGGCAGAGATCTGCCAGAGCCCCATACCAGATCAGTGGCCGGATCGAGAGTTGCGACCGGTTTCCGGGGTTTCCCTGGCCCCGCTCTTTCGCGCACAGGCCCTGGCAGCGCGTCCGCCGATTCACTTTCTTTTTTCGCAGGATCGTGCCTTACGTGATGACCACTGGAAGCTGGTCAGTTTTCGGGGCGAGGCCTGGGAACTCTACCACATGGCCGAGGATCGTTCAGAACTGAATGATCTTGCCCAGGCCCAACCGGAACGCCTCAGGGCCATGATTCAGACCTGGACAGGGATGACTCGGGACCTGCTTTACGCACCACCAGCCTCCTACGCTCCGGTCACCGAGGCCAAATTCCCGCACCGTCATCCCCAGTGGACACGCTTCGATACCCAGGCCCCTGCGACGGCGATGGGCAGACGCTCCGTTGGCCCTGGTCAAGCACGCGGCGCGATTCGAGCACGCAAGAACACCCGGCTTACGGTTGCGCAGGGCA
>DQCG01000438.1 GCA_003533825.1 Phycisphaerales bacterium | reverse complement strand
ATGTTCTTAATATCGACAACATCTCTGTCACGATTGAGCGACCTGGATACATATACCCACCGATAAGGATATTCTTCCGTGAGCCCCTGACATTCCCGGGCAAGTGAACCGAGCAAAGCTGCGAACATTACAAGCGTTAGAAATATCTTTCGTTTGACCATTTGTCACATTTTCTCCTACTAAAGTATGGATGTGTATCATACCGCACCCGCGCGCCCGACGACAAGAAGATTTTCCAAATCCACGCAAAGCAACCTTTCATGTGTGATAGTGTGAATCGATAAATACCAGAGAAAATATGTGACAAATAGACTCAAGTGTGATATGCTGAAGCTTACGGATTTCGAACGAGCCTGATATTTTTATTCTGTGGGAGAACGAATAGGAATAATTATAGTAGCTTAAAACATCGTAGCCTTTGCTGATGGTAATGATTAATTGACCTTAGCAAGGATATATTATGCGAGTCTTGATATATGTGGTGTCAAATTTTTTGTGGAATAGCAGGCTTGGTCATAGCTTTCTACAACGATCCCAATTATATATATGGTGAAGATGCCAAAAAAACCGAAGATATATCATATTACCCATATCCAGAACCTTAACAACATTCTTAATGACAAAATGTTGTGGTCAGATTCGAAACGTCTGGAGTTCGGACTGGATTGTGAAATAGTTGGCATGTCGGAGATTAAAAGGCGGCGGCTTGAAGAGCTTGATGTAAAATGTCATAGCGATACTATGGTGGGTGAGTATGTACCGTTCTATTTTTGTCCTCGCTCCGTCATGCTTTACATATTGTATCGGGGAAATCATCTCGATATTGACTATCATGAAGGTCAAGAGCCAATTATTCATTTGCAGGCAGACTTGAAGGCTGCGGTTAAATGGGCAGCCCAAAATGGGGTCCGATGGGCTTTCACAGACATGAATGCAGGAACATATTTAGCTCAATTCTACAACGACCTGAGCCAATTAAATCAAGTAATAAATTGGGCTGCCGTAGAGGCCACAGATTTCCGCGATATGCTTGTCCAGAAGGATAAACAGGCGGAGTTTCTGGTTTATGAGTCATTCCCTTGGAGGCTTGTGGAAAAAATAGGTGTTTGTAATAGTCGCATCAAAGACCAAGTCATTGAAAGACTTGGAAACAGAACTTCGCCTGAAGTGAGAGTTAAAGAAGATTGGTATTATTGAATAGTCATTAGACTAAGAGGTAATTATGTTAGAATTAACCAGAGGAGACATACTGAAGGCGGATGCTGAAGCCTTGGTTAACACCGTAAATTGTGTGGGGGTAATGGGTAGAGGAATTGCTCTGCAATTTCGCAAGGCTTTTCCGGAAAACTTCAAGGCATACAAGTCCGCATGTGATAAGAAGAAGTTTCATCCAGGCATGATGCTTGTTTGCGATATGAATCGTTTTGAAAACCCAAAATATGTGGTTAATTTTCCGACCAAAAGACATTGGAAAGGCAAGAGTAAGATTGAGGATATAGAGTCCGGCTTAGAAGCTCTCGTAAAAGAGGTGGCTAAGCGTGAGATTCGATCCATTGCGATTCCTCCGTTAGGGTGTGGGCTTGGTGGCTTGAGTTGGAATCAAGTCAAGCCGATGATTCAAAAAGCCTTTGACGCCCTCTCGGATGTTCATGTGTTGCTATATGAGCCTGCCGGAGCCCCTGCTGCCGAAGATATGGTTAAAGAAAAGAAAGCACCCAGCATGACTAAAGGACGAGCAGCATTACTGGGCTTGATGAGGCGGTATCTTGGAGCACTGATGGATCCGTTTGTGAGTTTGCTGGAAATGCACAAACTTATGTATTTTATGCAAGAAGCTGGAGAAGATCTTAGGCTAAACTACACCAAGGCGGTTTATGGGCCGTATGCCAAAAACTTGAGGCATGTTCTTAATGCTATTGAAGGGTACTTCATTAGCGGTTTCGCGGATGCTGAAGACAGGCCGGATGCGCAAATAGAACTGATGCCGGACGCCGCCAAGAGAGCTGATCGTTATTTAACGAATCATTGCATAACTCGTGAACGATTTGATCGGGTTGTGGACTTGATTAATGGTTTTGAAACCTCATTTGGAATGGAGCTATTGTCAACAGTTCATTGGGTAGCCACTAGAGAGGATGCCAAGACAGCAGAGGAAGCGATTGACAGAACTTACGAGTGGAACGAGCGGAAACGGATGTTTAAAGAAAAACATATTAAGATTGCATGGAATGTTCTCGAACAAAAGGAATGGTTAACAAAGAATAGCCGGTAATCCAAACATGTATATCATGTCAACTCTGGGGACTAACTTAAGGCATTGAGGCTTATAGTGAAAAGGGGGGGCGGAAACGCCAAATGGCTGGGGAAAATAATGGAATTAGTTGCTTTTCCGGATTTCTGCCTTGGTTTCATAGTAGAATGTTATCTAATCTGGTCGGGATTTCTACACCGGCATCGAGCATCCAGAATCGAGCTCCGAGGTACGAGATACGAACCATCATCCAGTGGGAAGTCACGGAGATTTTCTCAGAATTTGTTTGCTTTTCGCATTAAATTTAGTATAATACTAAACAAATTATATACAGAATACGTAAATAAGTAAAAAGGTAAAAGGGGAAATGAGAGTAAATAAGACAACTTCGGTTCTCAGATGCAATAAGTAAGGTAAGACAACGAATAATTTGATCTAAATAATGCAAAACAAAGCCAATTTTCGAAAGGGCAAAATGAACACAAAGTCAATTATAACAAGGAGATACGAGGGATATATTGGATTGGACACTTGGTGAAAACAAAGCCAAACAAACCCAATCTTATTTAGCCCCCAGATTTATCTGGGGGTTGAAAACCCCCGATTTGAAAAAACAAACCCAATTTGTATCGGCACGAATTGGCGCAAACTCTTTTCTGAAAGGAATATATGGCAATATGCCGGTTGGCGGAGGCGAAAAAAACAAAGCCAATCAAAGCCAGTTTGCTTCTCAGCGTGCCCTCAAGAACGGCCGGATGAGGTGATTTTTCGTTTGACTTGCGGGGGCGGATTGTTAGATTAAAGGCCAAGAGGCGGCAGTTATGCGTGCAGCTTCGTTTATCAGTGTAAATCGGCTATTTTAGCCGTGTCGCGGGCTTCCGGCCCGCGATTCGAGGACGAAACGCTCACGACACAGGAAAGGAAATATATCATGGCTATAGATCGTCGGACATTTCTTAAAAGCTCGGTGGTATCAGGGCTGGCTCTTTCAGCACCGGCAATACTTCGGGCCGGCACCGGCAAAACTTATCGCACAGCCCTTATCGGCAGCGGCTGGTGGGGTATGAACATCGCCGGAGAAGCTATTAAGTCCGGCCGGTGCAAAATCGTCGCTATGTGCGACGTCGACCAGCGGCAACTGGATCCCGCGGCCGCAAAGGTTGAAAAGCTCATCGGCGACAAACCCAAAAAATACAAGGACTACCGAGAGCTGCTCGACAGGGAGAAGCCCGATATTGCCATCGTCGCTACGCCGGACCACTGGCACGCATTGCCGACTATAGCCGCGGTCAAAGCCGGCGCCCACGTTTACGTGGAAAAGCCCATCTGTCATACGATTATGGAGGGCAGGGCAATGGTCAACGCCGCCCGCGCAGCGAACCGGGTCGTCCAGGTCGGCACGCATCGTCGGATATCGCCACATAACGTCTCCGGCATGAAATTCCTTCGAGAAGGCGGTGCGGGAAAAATCGGAATGATCCGCGCGTTCGTCCTCTCCGGAGGCGGCCCCGAAAGACCAACGCCAAACGCGGAACCTCCGGCGGGTCTGGACTGGGACTTCTGGTGCGGGCCCGGGCCGCTGCGTCCTTACAACAGGAAAATACACCCGAGGGGCTTCCGGCAATTCCTCGATTATGGTAACGGCACACTCGGCGACTGGGGCGTGCACTGGGTGGACCAGATTCTCTGGATCATGGAAGAGAAATGGCCCAAAACTGTTTACTCATCCGGCGGACGGCCGATCAAGGGCCCGCCGGTCTTCACGAAAGAAGCGCAAACCACCGATGCGCCGGACCACCTGCTCACAACATACCAGTTCGAGGACTTCACCGCTTTCTGGGAGCATCGCCAGTTCGCGGGCAATCCCGCCGAGAAGACCGAGAGGGTCGGCTGCTATTTCTACGGTACAAAAGGCACGTTCCACATGGGCTGGCAGAATGGCTGGACATTCTTCCCGACCGGCAGGGGCCAGAAGGAGATTCACGTTGAACCCCAGCTCAATGAGCCGGATAAGCAGAATATCAGGGGGCTATGGACCGACTTTCTCAATTGCATCGAGCACGGCGGGAGCCCCGTCTGCGATATCGAACTGATTCACCGCTCGACGAATATGAGCCTGCTCGGTATGCTCTCATACAAAATCGGCCGGAGCGTCCAGTGGGACGGCGAGAACGAAAGAATCGTCGTCGACCCCGGTGCGAACAAACTGCTCGCCCGCGAATACCGAAAACCCTGGGTCTATCCGGAGGCTTAGCTGGGAAGCTCGGTACTTTATGATCGCACGGAACATACTTTTCTTGCGATTTTCCTTGATCGGGAATATAGTGGTATATGCGGTATGGCTTACACTGCTCGTTTATTTGTAGCGTATAAGAAGTCTATTAGCGGAGTGCATGTTTAATCGGTGGTGGTATTCCGCTTTTTTTGGCTTGGTTTTCGCTCATAGCCACCGGCTTGTTTTTGATATTTCTCTGGAAATGCATAATATGTAATGATATTGGGAAGCCGATGTGAACAAAAGAACGCCTATATATTGATGATTCTTATGCTGGAGCCACAATATGTACAGCCTTTTGCCTGTTTTTCTGTAATGTTCTTAAGTTTTTCAATTTTTTTGTCTTTTTCTAAAAGTGTGCTTTGACTTTGATAAAAGTTAAGTTATANNTTAAACTGATGACGATCAAATGACGAATAAGCCTGTAATAGGCTTTAGAGAAGACGTGTTAAAAAGGGGGCCTTGTGCTATTGTGGCCTATGCCTGTCGGCTGAATGGGAATAGACCCGCAAAGGATTATATCGAAAATCTACAGCAACAAGATCAAGCAACGCTGGCAAGGTATTTTAAGCAACTTGCAGATACTGGAAGAATCGTAAACAAAGAAAGGTTCAGAAAGCTACGTGGGAAAATATGGGAGTTCAAAGTACACCCTGGAATCCGTGTGTTATGCTTCCAGCAGGGCAAGTTTTGGTTGTTAACACACGGATTCAAGAAACAGAGTGGAAAGACTCCGCCGAAAGAGATTGAACGTGCAGAAGATATAAGGAATGAGCACATGTCATTATTGTCGTAATGTGTGAATAAGGAGTTCTTGAAATGGCTAAAACATTTATAGAAAAGCTTATGTCTGACGAAGAAGGTAGAAAACTCTACTTTCGTGAGGATTTAATATTTGAGATCACAGAAGCAATCTGCGAAGTTATGGACGAGAAGCATATTAGCAAGGCAGAACTCTCACGCCTTGCGGGTGTGAGTAAAAGTAATATTACGCAGTTACTTAGTGGAGACCAAAATATGAGACTCTCGACAGTAGCCGATCTTTTATATGCCCTTGATTCAAAACTTGCGGTGACCGCTGTACCCCTTGATATTGACAGCATAATCGAGGGTACTAGTTTTGACCAATGGGCACCAGCTATGGAAGCTACAATGAGACAGCTTGAATATCAAGAAATAACTATAAATAAGCGAAAAGATCTAATACAGGCGGCTTAAGTTATGGCGAAAAAAAAGGTAAAGAAGAAAGTTTCGAAAAATAAAGAAAAGTTCGATGCCGGTCTATTGGTTTCTGATCGAGTCCAATTGCAAGATGTTCGGTTGGTAAGCTCGAAATGTGATCAAACACCTGGGGCCGTTTCTGGGAAAAAAACATACGATATCAACTATTCAACTGAAGTACAAGTGGACAGAAAGAGTGGATATATAATTGTAATCGCGAAATTCCACTTTGAGGCTTTTATTGAAAGTAAGACTTCAAAACCAGTTATTCTGATTGATGCTTCCTTCCTTTTGTCGTACAAAATAGAAAACTTTGAGGGCCTTACTAAAAAAGGATTCGAGCGGTTTGCGAATATCAATGGCATCTATAATGCTTGGCCATACTGGCGCGAATTCGTACAGAATACTATCGTAAGAATGGGTTTGCCTTCACTATCAATTCCCGTCTTTAGAATTGTGGAACCGCTGGAAAGGAAAGCCATCAGTAAGAAGACTGCAAAGAAGAAGGTAAAGAGCAAAACTATTTCTAAGAAGTAGAGTTTATGGAATTCTGGCTATAGGGTGATCAGAAGATCATTTATGGACCAAGCCCGGCACCAAACTTTTCTTGTGATATTACGTAGTAAGTGATATAATAAGGCTTCGGATTGCGGGTAGTAATTGAGAATCGGCAAGTGGATTTGAAAATTGAATACGGGGGCGAATGGCTTCGACCGGATGGTGGAGAGCCAAGTCGCATGCCCAGGACGCCGGTTGGCCTGGCTAATCATCCGGCAACTAATTTTTAATTGGCAACTCACAGTTGCGCATGGCTGCTTAATTGGCGGCCCGTCCTGCCTGACTTTGCCTGTGGGTCTGGTAAGGGCGTCAAACAGCAGGCTGGCCGAGCCGGTTGTTCGGGCCGGCAAGGTGAGATCTCTCCGAAATAGCCGGGTTGAGTGCCTGTCGTTTGGCGCTTAACAAGGCGAAAAAACGAATAAGCGACTAAGCATGTAGAAGCTTGTCTTGAAGCATCTCGGGACGGGGGTTCGAATCCCCCCGCCTCCA
>DQCG01000339.1 GCA_003533825.1 Phycisphaerales bacterium | reverse complement strand
CAGCCCGAAGGGCCGTTCGGATATGAAATCTACTGCTGAGCTGCGAATCGGCTTCGGGCTGCTTGAGCACTTCCTCAGCATCTGATAAACGGCCTTGCCGTTCGAGAGTAGTCACTAATTTTTCTATGATACCTGGAGCCGAAGGATTGTGGGTCAGAGCTTGGCGGCAAATATCCTCGACACGCCCAAGCTCGTTCAACTTCCCCACATCATACATATTCGCCAACAGCAGTACAGGCGCCGGCCACTGGGGGTCCATATCAATGCAGTATTGAAGGTGGCCGGCAATATCCTGCTGCTTCGACCGCCATTCTTCGGATGCCAGCCATACTCTCGCCTGATTCAAACGCCATTGAAGCCCGGTTTGCCCCTCGGCTTCTTTTAGTTCATCAATTAGTTCTTGTGCCCTATTATTCGGGTCTTCCTGTATTTTACGGGTGGCCAGAAGCAGTGTACGGGCGCGGATTTCATTTTTATCCTGCGCTGCCAAATCGCTTAAAATCTTTATCCCTTTGTCCAGATCTTCATCATTTTCCCCACGCGTAAGCTCCAGCAGGGCAAGATTTATTGATATTGACCGTTTCTCCCATCTTTCAGTCACGACATCCAGTGCTTTGTTTAGACAATTGCGGGCTGATTCATAATCTTTATTGCCCACATGAAGATCTGACAGGGTAAGCCAGGGCTCCGCTATCTCGGGATGCCGGTCACAGGCGCTCTTGCAGGCGCTGATCGCCTCATCCATGCGTTTTTGCTGGCGATAGAACCTTACGAGCTGAATCTCGGCCCTGAGTGGTTCGTTGCAGTCTTCGATGGCCTGCTTTAGCTGATTTTCAGCCGTATTAGGATCTTTAAGTTGAAGAGCGACAATCGATTGAAGTATGCGGATATCAACACGATCGGGATGCTTCGTGCGTATTTGTGATAATTCTGTGGCTTTGGCCGTCCAAACATCATTTGCCAAAGCCTGCTGGTTCGGCGTGTTTTCTTGCAGATTCTCCACCGAGACATTGATACCCGCCTGAATGCGAAGCAGCTTTAGGGCAATGTCCGTGGGGTTCGACGACTCTGCCATCTGCGCTATTTCTAACGCCTTGGTCCAGTCCTGCAACTTGAGGTACTCTTTTGCAAGTAGTAACGTCATTTCCGGGTCTTCAGACTGGATAATGGCGTTGACGGCCCTCCTGGTCTGGTCGGTTCGGATAAAGGCCTCTGCCAGCAGCCGCCATACTTCGGGCGATGATGCACCGCTCGTAACGAACGGCTGCAGGGCATTAATGACGCCGTACGGATTGCCTTTGCCTCTTGCCACCAGGGCCTGCAGGTAAGATACCGCTTGCCTGTTCACAGACTGCCCTTGTTGTGTATAAATTGCGTCAGTATATTCATCCAGACATTCATTCGCATCCGGAAGTTCATTCGCATCCGAAACTCTGTTTGGGTCACTAACATAAGACATGATGGCCGTAGGAAGAACATGGACTCTGTGTCTTATGTCTGTCAGATCTTCCAGTACTTTATCGACCAGACCGATAGCTCCCGGCATGTCCCCCTTCAATCCCGCCAGCCGCGAAGCCAGCATGAATCTTGCTACTGTCCAGTCTGCTATGTCGAAAAAGTATTCTTCCAGCTTTTCCTCGGGGAGATTCTCTTTGAGGTCGTCAGCAGCCTGCAGTTCTTTGGCTGCCTTGTCAAGCTCGCCGTGGGCGATCCATTCCTCGGCAAGCAGCAAGCGGATGCGGGGATTTTCCGTACCAAGTTTGTCGGCTTCCTCAAGGTCCTCGCGAGCTCGCTCCATGTTTTTTTGTACATCTTCTTCGCTCTGGCCAGGCTTCTGGGATGATGAGTGGTAGTACCGAGCGCGATAAGCCCGTGCCTCAACGGATTCCGGGGTATCTTCTGCAGCTTCTACTGCCTGGTTGAGCAATGTCAGTGCTTCCGATTTATTTTGGTTGGTAACATCATCATAAATTATCTGACTCAGCAGTCCACAAGCCCGAACGTATTCTTCGACAAACTCAGACGGGACTTCAGACTTGGGTGTATTTGTGATTTTCTTAAGCTCTTCCTGGGCTTCCTTTGTTTTGTTTTGACCGTACAGCGCTTCGGCGAGCTTCAGGGTGGCTTTCCAGTCATTCGGATCATCTGCTAACCGGTTGCGGGCAATATAGGCCATTTCATCAAAATTTCCGATAAAGCTATATAACCTGATTAGTTCTTCGTATGCGGTCTCGTCCGATGGATCCAGTTGCAGTATACGGCGGTAGCCCGCGATGGCCTGCATGATGTTTGGGCTTTCAATTGGCCTGACGGACATGCGTGCTTTGGCATACTTCCTGAGGACTTCGATATCATCGGGATTTCTGCCGAGGTACTCCTGGAAGTTTTTATAGGCGGCCTCCCAGTCCTTTTTTTCATAGGCGGCGTTACCCTCATTTAGCGAAATTTTCGAGAGAAGGTTTCTTCTGATCTGACGGGCTGCAAATAAAGAGGCTCCAAGCGCCACCGTGACGATTATGAGGATTATAAGCACTTTTACGTTGATTTTCGCGTATCTGTTCCTATTGAACATGATGTATCTCCTTTGGAATTAAAGCTTTCTGCAAAATTGAACTTTAGCCAGTTTAACATGTATCGATGACGGTTACAAGGTAAATTTATTAGTAAACTGACTGATTCGAAAGCAAGATTGTTCGCAAATTCTTTTTTTGTAGACACAACTGCAAAAACGTTGTTGGGCTGATAAGAAATCTCCCCCTGCAATCCTTTTGGATTTAACGCTTTATGGCAACAGCATGAATAGGTATAATAATCCCACCATCGGGGAGGATAGGGCAACGCTGGGAAGCGACCTGAGCGCCCTGATGGTGGCATACAGCATAGGGCGGCATCTTCAAAGGTGCCGCCTACTTAATAATTATGATTGCCTGTTAAAGGATTGCTATACGAATTTACGAAGTTTCATTCCGGCAACGCCCAATCCGAGCATTCCAAGCAAAACGGCTGCCGGGACGGGAACCGGATTAAATTTAAAGTCATCAATCGTGAAAGTAGTACCACTTTCAATAATACTGAATTTCACATAAGCGATATTTGGAGCACTGACACTTAGTAACATGTTTGTTGTATTGGGTTTGTCCTTGTTAAAAGTGTTATCTCCACCAGTTGAGTCGGTTATCAATGGGGTGTCAGAGGAGTCATACGCTGTCAAAGTCACAGTATATGTTCCTGTCACATGGCCGCCAGCCATCATCCATTCTGGACCGACAGCATCAACTCTTGTTAAGTCGTAGCTGGGGTAGTTAAAAATTACCTTGGAACTTTCTGGAAGAAGGGGAAATGAGGAGGAAAGAGAACCAGTAACTGTTGCGTCACCGTTAAAGTCGGCCCCGAGATATGAGAACTGGTCGTCAACGACTGTTCCAATATCCAAAGACTCAAAATCAATGACTGCCATATCGGCATTAGCACTGCCGGTAGCTATAATTAGAACTGCCGAGGCACAAAATGTTATTAGTACTTTCATTTTATTCATCCTCCTTGACTTCTGCAAAATTTAAGTTAGGCATATATTATTTTTAGAAAATCAATTTTACGATTTTCTAAAATAATTTAACGGCTGCTACAACTCTTAATATCTTGTTTTCAAAAGTATGCCTAACTTCAATTTTGCAGGGTTCATCATGTATGTTAAGAGAAACTATCCTTCATTCTAACAGATAATACCAGTTGCAATTAATCCTTGGGCTGCTCTGTCATTCCCGCGAAGGCGGGGTACGTGTTTAGCCTGAAACCAATGCTGATACGCAGGTTTTGAAGCCGAAATCATCCGTCTTTGTCGGCAATTAACACTTTTGACGGAAGAATTAGCCGCTAAATCGTCACTATCAATACTAATAGCAGGCTAAACACATACAAGGCGGGAATCCAGAGTCGTTGGCATCCTGGATTCCGCATCGAGTGCGGAATGACAACTTACCTCATATAGGTTGATAAATAATTATGACAGATTACCCATCAATCCCGCATAAATATCAAAACATGGGGCGAAGCCCTCGGTTAAAGGGCTTCGCCTCCTCCAAGTTTTATCAACATTTCTCATAAATGCATGATTGCCCGATATTGGGCTATTATGCAGGATACAGATTGCTCCTCTCCCTGACTTGTTCACAGATCATTTTCAGAATCTCCTTTTGAAGAACGTCAGAGTAAAAGTTCATTTCAATTCTTTAGATAATCTCCGCGCACAAATAGCGTTTAGTGCTTCTACAAAACATACGATACCGCTGTATTCGGTCTTAAAAGCACTTCACGAGTTAACCCATCAAAGCAGGATGAGGTTAACTGCACATCACTCCACTACGAAGATTAACGCTACCGGTCTGGCCGGCCGAAGTCCCATACAGCAAGGACTTCGGCCTCCTCCAGAAGCCTAATTAACCAGATTGCCAATTCATTGAGCAATCAATTCAATTGCTCTTTATGCAAACTTGCGCAATTTAATACCAGCTACACTCAAACCAAGCATACCAAGCAGAACAGCTCCCGGAACAGGCACAACCGTACTCACAGCATCAAACGAAGTCGAATCATAAGCCGCCGTGTGGGTAATCGTGACTATTTCGGTAAGCGAAAATAGGCTCCCATCGGTGACAGGAGCGCCAACAGACGCAGTGCTGCCAAAGCTAAGAAGAGGAGCCGGCGTAAACGGGCCATTTACCACAAAAGCGTAATCCGAAGAGGCGATGGTGTAGTCACCACTTGTGCCAACTATCGGAATGGTAGTGATCGGGCCACCGGCAGTGTTTTCCCGATCCAGTATCTGAGTTAGCTCCACAGTACCGTCCGTAGTCCCGCCAATTGACGATAACAACACTTGACTCGAGCCACCCGCGGGTACGGAAAAGTCCTGGTCCGTCAACATAATCGTCATCGTCCCTGCACCCAGACTTGAGAGGTTGACACTATTGAGGTCCATCTTGGGCGGATTTGCCGGGTACAAGCCCTTGGACCAACCGGTCGTGACGTTACCTGTCCAGTTAAGACCGACCCCTCCGTTGAAAGTAATCTGGCCATTAACAATCCCGTCTTCGCCAAACAATCCGCTCCCGTCCTGGATGGTCACAACATTATTCAAACCGTCATCCAGCGTCAGGAACATGGCTGCGTTTGCTTGCACCGCAAACAGACCAATCACTAAAGTAAATAATAGAAAACGTTTCATTGTTTATTTCTCCTTACATGTCAATCTAATAACTTCTCCGTTCGATTGAGTAAGATACTCAATCCGCGATATGATTACTCTATGACATGTCAGGCGGACCCCGGGATGCAATTTCATCGGGTGTGAATTGTGATTTTCGCCAGAGAGATACAATAGTCCTCTGGCCGTATTGTGGTATATGAGACTCCACCATGCAGGCCGGCTGAACGAAAGAGCAGGCCGGCACGGGGTAGAGAGTTTCCGGCGTTACGGCGAGGCTGTGGCCGATTTGTAAGGGGCCGCCATCGTGGTACCATTCCGGAATGAATTCAAAGGATATCTTTTTAACCCAGGGAGCGGCCTGGCATAAACCGAGGCCTATCAGGGCATAAATGCATAAAGCAAGACTGCCAGGGCCATCCGTAAAGCTTCGGATATTCTGCATTTCAGGGGTTTGCCCGGTATCAGCAGTTGTCGCGGGTAAAAGCTCGACAGGCCCAAAGTTAAGATTAGTGATGCTGGGGTAATTCAACAGGCTTGATGAATCTGCGTAATGAAGATCGGTCTGGCCGCGAGGGACATACAGTGACTTCCCTCGTTCAGTGCTCGTGGTGGATACCGGCATCATATCGGCATGAACAGAAGCCGTACATACCATTACCACAAATAAGACTAAAATGATTCTCTTGCCGTTCATTATCAGCTTATTCACCAACCTTTTTACTCCTTTATTTATTCCGCGTACTACTTCCCTATAGTGCGCTTAACTCCTAATATCCCAATACTAACAAAAACGTCATTTTATGTCAAGAATAATTTTGCAAAAAAACACATTTTTTCTTAAGTTTGCCGAAATCGTCCTTAACATCTTTTTTGATATAGATTTAAAACCTATATGCTAACGAGAGTTCTCTGTTTATGTCCGATAATTATTCTGTTTTTGCTATTATTTCATCTGGTTTTAGTTCGGTTTCGGGCAAAGTCAGCTTTTCCATCAACCAAAGCTCGCCGAATATGAGCATAACAGCGATCGGCATCATGACTATACCGGCAAAATCGTGGAAGAATTTGTCCGCCGCTTCCGAGCTGACCTTGAGCATAATCACCGCCGTCACGAAGATTCTTATTATGTTGCATATCACCGCTACGGGAATACTCGATGCGAGCACTACGGCTTTCTGGAGGCGAGAACGCTTCACCATGTACGCGATGAACGCGGCGACGATAATGAACGCCGTCAGCATTCGCAGGCCGCTGCAGGCCTCTGCGACCGCCAGAGGGGTATCCTGATTCAGCATCATGACATTTCCCTGCTGGCTGACCCTGACGCCGAATGCCTCCATAAAAAATACCGCCCCCGTTGTCGCCATATTCTGCAAAGGTGCGCTAATCAAGTTGTGAACGCGTCCGGGCAGAGGGACCATAAGCAATAGAATCGATAGAACCCATATAACACGCCGAAACACCTGCCGGCCGGCGACCATCAGAACCAGGCCCGCTATAGTCAGTACCAGTGAATATCGTTCCCCTGACTCATACATGAACAATAATCCATAGGACCGCCCAGCCTGTGCCAGTATTAGCAGGGCTATTCCGCCCAACCAATCCGGCTTGAGCAGGCAATCTCTAAGTTTCTTTCTCTCCCGCCAGACGAGAAATATGGCAACCAGCGGAACAAGCTGGCCCGCAGAGTAGTCATCGCTTCCCTGCCAGTCATCGACAAGCTCACCAATTACCGGCCAATACGACCAGAAGGTCACGGCCAGCAAAGCGAATGTAACGCAAACAAGTATCAGAGAGCCGCTGTTCATTTGATGGCTGTCGTTAATATTCAAAGCATGTCTGTGGCGAGTACGCTTGTCAGTCACTTTCTGTTACTCCATCAAAAGCTAACAAATTGGGAACTGTGGAAATAAAGAGACAAAGAAAATAAGAAGATAAGAAGATAAGAAAATAAGAAGATAAGAAGATAAGAAAATAAGAAGATAAGAAGATAAGAAAATAAGAAGATAAGAAAATAAGATGATAAGAAATTGTTACTCAATAACAAAACTTGCTGGCTTTCTTCTCCATTGAGATGAGCATGCCTATTATATCTTCATATTCATTATCCATGCGTAGAAATACATCATTCGATATATAGTGACAGGCTTGTGCAAATTCAAGCCAGCATTGGGTTTCAGATGCCTCCTGCATGGAATCCGTCATCTTATTACGAAATACCGGTTCATACATTCTCTTACGCCATCCCTCAGCAAGGTTTGAACATACCGATCGCGAGGATCGCCGAACTTGATCCACTATGGAAAAGCGTTCTTCACCAGGAAAGCCTTTTGTGATTTGAAAAATCTCCATCGCAGCGCTGAATGCTCGTTGATAAACCTCAAGATCACGAAAATGCCGAATATCCCTCTTTCGCTGTTCCGCCATAGCTTGCCCTCTTACATTCTTCCCTTCTTACAATCCTACCTTCCCACCTTCCTACCTTCTTCACCTCCCACCTTCCTATCTTCCTATCGTCCTGGCTTCTTCACTTCCGACCGTACCGTTGGCATCAACTGAATCATTGCCCGATTCGGTCCCTTCTTCGATGTCTTCGAATAGCGTAGATATCGATGAAGCGGATTCGACAGCAAAAGTACTGAGGGATTTCGTCGCCGAAGCGGCCGTCTGATTCGATTGGATGGAAGTGACTATTTGTACCTGTGCGACGTAACGAACCGTGCCGGAGCCTTTCCATGCCTTCGAACGCAATAGTGAAACGTCGCGGCAATACTCATCGTCAACGATGTAGTAATCCAGAACGACGACTTTCTTTATGGTTAAAACACCGCGAGAAAACTGCATGACATTACACGGTAGTATTGTACCATCCTCCAATGGCAGCTCTACTGAACGCTTATCAGTAAGTGTCCAGCCGGCCCCCGTATAGCATACTTCCGGCCGATGCGGCATCAGGTCACGTGCTTTGACGCCGGTCGCGATGTATAATGAGACGAATTCCAAGCCATTATTTCGTGAGTATCTACGGTTGATATGTGCATCGGTATCTGTCGCGCGCACAATTTCTTCGTCCAGCGGCACTTCTGTACCTGTCCAATAGCCAACTTGCATGGGGAATCGTTCCAGCATGGCAAAAGATATTGGAGATGCGTTCCCAGGGCCTGACAGCCGAGAATCAAGAACACGGTATCCCATGCCAAGAACGAGCATCAGGAAACTGGCTGTTATCGCGGCTATAATAACCGGACGAGGATTTTGATTCTCAATTTTCATAATTTGTTCTACCTTCTATCCTTTTATTACAATCTGACTGGATTTTGAACTTTATTTACGCCAGGTTGCTATTGGAGATTCTTCGTGGAGTTGATCTTTCGCGTAATGCACATGGGCGGAATCGTAGAGATTACGGTCATTGAAAAGAACGGGCTGGAAAAAGTTGCCCGGTGATAAACTTAAAATCAGGATTCCTGAAGTGTGACCGGTCCGTCAGCAATGTGAGCTGTCACCAATCCAGAGTAGCTGACAGCGAAAACAATCGCTGTCATTGTTTATCAAATCCGAATTGCGGTTTATTACAGTCTTTTTATAGATCTTCGATCCCTGCGTTTAAGGATAATCATACACAACGCCAATGCCCCATAAGGCAGGAAATATTCGAGAATACTCCCATCCTGTGAATGAGACAGTGAGCAACCGCCGCCACCACCGCCGCTAATGCTAATAGTATCAGTAGCCGTGTCAGCAACTGTATCTGCCTCAGGTCCCATTACAACATAGAATGGCGTAAAGTGTGTCGTTTTGAAACGGAGTGCATGCAGACTCGATGTAATTACGATAGTTTCGATGTCCGTTATTCCCTGCTGGCTTAGCGGATCGTACCACGCGCGCGAATCGTACCAGTAAACCGTAGGTGTGCCATCATCCCCTGTTACGGCGTATGGAACTGTTACCGTGACGGGTGTGTTGAACGTTATTCCACTTGGTCCGAAGTCATAACCGTTCAGGAAAGGCAGTGTGCCGTATTCGTGCTGGTTCTCGATTTTCGTTATTGAAATAGTTGCATCGTACGGGCATGCCCCGGCGGGCACTACCACCGAAACATTTTCCTCATCCGTTATACTTGACGGGGCAGTGCCAACAGTTCCGCCCGCAGAAGCTATAATCAATTCCGATTCCAAAGGAACCGACTGCAGATAAACACTTCCGGCGAAATAAATCTCCTTATTCGCAGTCCTGTAGTCGGTCCAGATGAGATACGGATAGCCGTACTGGTCCGTACTAATTGCAGGCTCGATTTGGTCTGAATTTGTGTCTCCATCGCCTACAAACACATTTGTTCCGACGCCGGAATTTGTCTGCACCATGTAAATGTCTGTATCGCCGGAACTATCGGTGATATTTCGCTCATCTCGCCAGGATGCGAAAACTCCCAGGTCATCGCCCGTGCTGCCGACAACGGCAATCGACGGCGAGACCTGCTCTTTGCCCAGGGTGTCGTCGATGAGATTCGTTCCGGTTAATGGGCTACCCGGCAGACCGTCCGAAGAGGCATAGTAAATGTCGCTGTTACCTGAAATTTCATCGACCCACAGCATGTGCAGAATCGTGTCGGCCGATTCGGTAGCAATTACGGGATTAGATTGAGATCCCGCTTTTGTAACTATCGGAACGTTCGTCCATGTTCCGCCGGCCGCACCGTAAATATCGCTAGTGGCGTTTCTGGCGTCGACCCAGAGTACATAAACCGTATTCGCCGAATCCACAGCTATCGCCGGGCCGGTTTGGTTGGCAGTGTTGGTTGTTATTTGAGAGACCGTTTTTGTCCCAAAGCTGTCGTTTGATGAGGTTATATAGATATCCTGATTACCCGAGTGGTCATCCTGCCAGGCAATATAAGCATAATTCGGAGACTGACTGCCAACGACTATGGCGGGATTTGTCTGATTGCCTTCATTCGGGTCGTTTACCCTTGTCTGGGTGGTCCAGTTTGCCCCATCCACCGAGGTAGATGCGTATATGTCCCAGTCTCCATTCCGCTTATCCTGCCAAGCAACGTACAATTTATCGTCGGTGCCCAGTGCTATTGCCGGATTTGCCTGGTCGGCGCTGCTGCTCGTCAGCCGGACGCTGGCACTGAAAGTGCTTCTATCTGCACGGAGCTTAGCGACGTAGATATTCCTGCTACCGGACGGTCCGGCATGCCAGACCGCCCATATATTGCCGTTGCTGGCTTGTACAGTTGAAGGGGCGGCCTTATTTATGCCCTGGACGGTCGTATCGAGTCGTATGTTTTGGCCGAATGAGCGCATCTCGGTAATGAAGGAATAGGAGCGTTCAGTCATAACATTTCCGACGAGGTCTGCGGCATCTACGGTGACAGTCTTGATCTCGTCGAAGTCAAATGGCTGGATCGACTGGTAGGCATAGGTGAAATCCGTTGGAGTACCGATTCTGCGGCAAATGCCGGTTGCGCTGCTGTATTCTGAGCTATCGCCCGTGTATATGGTATCGCCGTCGAGCGTGATTTCTACGCTGCCGGCAGCAACACCTAAGGCATCAGTGACGTGTAGAATTATCAGGCTGTTCAACGGTTCCTGAATGGAGTCAGCAGCCGGCTTGCAGTTAGTGACCGTTGGAGCAATTCCATCTGACTCACCAAAATTTGCCTGAATTGTATAGGCTGCATCGACTGTGACTGTAGTGCCGGCTGCATATGGATTTGCAACCTTATCTGCAGCTACAGCCGTTCCTGTCCAGTTTACGAAGTAACTACTGCCACCGGCCGTCGCCTGGATCGGGATATTAGTCCCGTGATCGTACTGGAAGTCTCCTTCCCCCGGATCAGTTACCGTGCCACCACCTGCCGATGAGATCGTCAAGGTGTGCTGATCGGCGGCGAAATTTGCCTGAATTGTATAGTCAGCATCAACTGTGACTGTAGTGCTGGCTGCATTCGCGTTAGCAACCTTGCCTGCGCCCACAGCCGTCCCTGTCCAGTTCACAAATTGGTAGTTAGCCGCCGGAGCGGCTACTACTGAAGCTGCTGCCCCGTGATAATACGAATAAACCCCTTCTCCCGGCGTGGTGACTGTACCTCCTGGTGTCGAGGTTATTGTTAGGTCGCGTTGCTCGATGGCGAAATTTGCCTGGAGCGTATAGTCGGCATCCATCGTCACCGTCGTGCTGGCCGCATTCGGATTAGCCACCTGACCCGCATCAACTGCACTGCCAGTCCAGTTCACAAAATGATAATTCTCATCAGCCGTAGCCTGGATCGGGACAACCTCATCATCGTACAGGAAGAGTCCTTCACCCGGATTAGTTACCGAGCCACCACCTGCCGATGAGATCGT
>DQCG01000418.1:405-14333 GCA_003533825.1 Phycisphaerales bacterium | reverse complement strand
ATCTACACTTGTTCTGAGGCTAGTCAAAGAAAGCACCAAATTCATTTTTATTTTTCCATGTTTGCGGTACTCTTTCGTCAACCACACCCACCCTCGCAAAACTATAACAAGGCGATATTGATAGGAACATTCCCCGAACAGGATAGGGCAATTCATTCATTAATCGCCGTATTGTGGGGATTTGCTTAATAAAATGACTTAAGGAGGCAAAACATTTACCCGATATTGCCAATAGTTGCAGGAGGAAAAATGGCGGGAAAACCTCGGCCGGCTTGAGCACATAAAAAGGAAACAGGGCTGAGGTGCGGAGGGAGAGGAAAAAGCGAGATATCCTCAGCCCTGTGAATGTGCTCATTCTATCTAACTATTAATATATCAGAAAGCTCTACAGAAAGCAATATTATTTTAAAAAAAATCACCTCTACTAAGCGGAAAAAAATATTTCCACAAAAAAGTCTAAGTAGCCTGCTATCAAAAGTTTACACAATAACCATACCTTTAGACTTGTATTTTGTCAAGTAAAATATTACTATTTTTTACACTAAATCGATTATACTTTCGCATAAAAAAATTGAGGACGCTTATGCTCACAGATAATATTCTTGAACTGATAGGCAATACACCGCTGCTGCAATTGAGGGGTGAAAGGATTTTTGCCAAGGCCGAATTTCTCAATCCCGGCGGCAGTATCAAAGACCGTGTAGCCCTGGCAATGCTCGAAGCAGCCGAGCGGGATGGCAAACTCAAAGCCGACTCCATCATCACAGAGCCCAGCAGCGGTAACACGGGCATCGGCCTGGCGCTGGTGGGGCATCTAATGGGCTACCGCGTCCGAATTGTGATGCCCGAAGGAATGAGTGAAGAGCGAAAGAAGCTCATCAAAGCCCTCGGCGGAGAGCTTGTTCTGATCCCCGATGAAGAAGGCCTTGCCGGAGCGGTCAGGACAGTCGAGCAGATGGCCGGCGAAGATCCGCGAGTTTATGTGCCGCAGCAATTCGAGAATCCGGAAAATCCACGCGTCCATTATGAGCAGACCGCTCGTGAGCTTTGGCGGCAGATGGGCGGCCATGTCGATTGCTTCGTCGCCGGCGTAGGCAGTGGTGGAACCCTGCAGGGTGTGGGAAAATTCCTAAAAGAGCACAAAAAAGATGTGAAAATAATCGCTGTTGAGCCGGAGAACCGCTCTGCACTATTAGGCCACGAACCGGGCCTGCACCAGATTCAGGGCATCGGCGATGGTTTCATTCCCGCTATACTCGACGTTTCAATGGTTGATGATGTGGTAGAAGTCTCGGACGATAATGCGATTCAAACCACCCGGCAATTAGGCACGGATTTCGGACTGCTGGTCGGTATAAGCTCTGGCGCCAATGTCTGGGCGGCACGCCGGCTGACTGAGAAAATCAACGGCAATATCGCAACTGTCCTGCCGGACAGGGCCGAACGCTACTTCAGCACCGCCTTGTTATGATCCTGGAAAAGCGTTCAGGGATTGCCGATTTTTGCATTGCCATTCTGAGCGGAGCGAAGCATTTCGGCAAAGAAGCAAAATCAAGGTTCTTTGCTTCGCTCCATTCAGGATGACAAAACACCCTTTTTGTGCACCCTCTTTTTCTTTAAAGTACGTGTTTAGCCTGAAAACAATGCTGATATGCAGGTTTTGAAGCTGCAATCGGGCGTCTTTGTCGGCAATTAACGCTTTTGACGGAAGAATTAGCTGTTAAATCGTCACTATCAATACTAATAGCAGGCTAAACACATACTCTTTAAAAAAAGAAAAGGGCTGAGGCAAGGAGGAAAGGAGGGTTTAAAAACCTCAGCCCGTAATCCATTATCAGCTATTACGCCACACTCCGATAAAAGTTCGCTCCATTTATTATCTTGAAAATTATTTCTCTAAAACCTCCAAATTTTTGCCGTTAATGAGGGATTTCGAGCGATTTTTTTTACTGTTACGGCAGTGAAGGTCTTTCCAAATCCGTTCAAAGATTGTTTTGTTTTTGTGAATTACGTTCGCCCGGATGTATGGTTCAAGGGAAAACCTTTGATGTAAAGCCTTGTAAATAATAGGGATATAAATAAAAAAGGGGCTGAGGTCAGGAGGAGGGGAGTGAAGTTTAATACCTCAGCCCGTGGCTTTGTGTAAATTCATACGAGTCCGGTTAACCGAAGTTCGTTTTCTGGGCAGAAACATTGAACTATTTTTAAAAAATATTCGTAAGGCGGATTTTTGTTTCAAAATCAGCCCAAAACCGGTAATAATACAGAAAAATTTATTCCGGTGATAAGTTTTACCCGAACAAAAATGGGCAATTGAATCGTGTGTTTTGGGTGATGCGATAAAGTGGGTAT
Organism: Phycisphaerales bacterium; assembly: GCA_003533825.1. Taxonomy (GTDB): domain Bacteria; phylum Planctomycetota; class Phycisphaerae; order Sedimentisphaerales; family Anaerobacaceae; genus JAFGPJ01. The sequence goes on along the minus strand of DQCG01000418.1, from coordinate 11,981 downwards.
TTAAAAGTCTTTAGATAAGGAAGCCTAATGAGTGTGACAAGAATTGTTTATATGGCTTTGCTTTTAATGGTTGCTGTTTTTGGATGCCAGCCGAATGAATCCGACTCGGAAAGCATAAGAATCAAGCCGTCCAAGGTCCGAGGTGAAGCGCTTGGCCGGTCGCTTTTGCACTTGGCGCCCAACTGGAAAGTAGCCGAGCGGCTTATAAAAGAAGGTGTTGATGTTAACGCAAAGAACAGCTACGGCATGACGCCGCTGCACAGCGCAGCCTACGCAGGCAGCGCGGACTTGGTCGAGCTTCTTATTGCCAACAGTGCCGACGTGAATACAAAAGACGACGAAGGCCGAATTCCTATAGACTTTGCAAAAGATTGGGACCACACCGAGATTGTCGAATTGTTGAAAGAGCACGGGTCCAAGGAATAATAAGATAGCAAGCTTTGATTCTTAAATTCGTAGCAGGAATTAGGGAACAAGTTTATAATGTGCTACGACAACATCTGTTTGCTTTTCATGCTTTGACGATATTCGTACAAATTTTACAGTTTGAGGGAATTAGTGATATGAAAATGAAGTATAAAACATTTCTGGTTCTTAAAGCCACGTTATTATTTTTCATTCTGTCAGATTTTTTTTCGGTTAATTCAATCGCTGCAGAAGAGCCGACAATAGTGACGGTAAAACCCAGGGGATACTCATGTGCCCTTCGCAATCCACTCAAGGGTTTACGAGCTCGTAGGGGAGTCTTCAATCATGAGTGGGCGACACTATGGCATAGTTATATCCGCTGGAATTCGATCGAGAATGATGAAAATGATGGGATGGATAAGATAAAAACTCTCTGCGATCAGTACTGGGAGGATGCGGAAAAGCACAACATCAAGATTATCCCGCGTGTTTACCTCGACTGGGATGAAAAAGAAGGCAACGAATATTGGCCCGCCGACATGAAAACCGGAGATTATAGTAGCGAACAGTTCATGCGGCGGGTAGTCCGCCTCGTCAGGCGCTTGGGCCTGCTGTGGGATAATGATCCCAGAGTAGCTTTCATTGAAATGGGCATTATTGGCTACTGGGGGGAGCATCATCATCCTCTTCCCTCATCTGAAATGCAGGAGCTATTGGGCCTTGTTTTCACCCAAGCGTTCAAGAACAAACTGGTTATGGTACGTCATCCATCGGAATTCAGACCATATAAGTTTGGAATTCACAACGATTCGTGGGCATGCCAAACACACAGTCAGTGGAAGTACAGCATAGGGATGGCAGAACTGGGTGACTGCTGGACAATTGCCCCTATGGGTGGCGAAGTGGCATATGGTTGGAAGGACGAACTTCCGCCCGGCCCCAGTCCTAATGCTACATTAACAGACTCCGACAACAAGGAGCACCTGATTTACACTATCCGTTGGCTGCATTGTACCCAGCTGGGCTGGGTGGCTGATTATGACCAGAAAGACCCAAAAGTTCGATCTGGAGCACAAGAGGTACAGAAAGCGCTTGGTTACCGATTCATCCTCGATAAAGTCTGTTATCCCGCTAAGATTTCATCACATAAAGCCTTTAACGTATCCTTTGTAGTCCGAAATATTGGTTCCGCGCCTTTCTACTATAACTGGCCGGTCGAAGTAAGTCTACTTGATTCCAAAACCAGAAATCCGGTTTGGCGGGACACGTTCAAAGATCTGGACATTCGCCAGTGGCTACCAGGAGACCAATGGAACAAGACAACGAAATTGTACGAACTGAGGCCAAAAAGCTATAAGGTGGACGGGACATTCCGAGTGCCACAGACTGTAGAGTCTGGTGAGTATATTGTTGCATTAGCAATTCTTGATCCCGCTGGCATGTTGCCGTCGATACGTTTTGCCATCGAGAACTACTTCGAAGGGGGACGCCATCCGATTGGTCTGGTTGGGGTAGGGAAGACGGCACTCGAGCCTATCTTGGATCCTGCAAGTTTTGATAATCCAGCGGAAGATAGGACACTGAAGTACGTGCTTGAGAACCAATATACTATTACTGAATCATCTGAACCTCCCCTTTCGCTCCAGGAAGCAGCAGCTATTGGTGACCTTAATATGGTTGTCTCTCTTCTTGAGAAGGGAATTGGTGTGGATAGTAGGGACGATTCAATAAAAAAAACAGCCCTTCAGCATGCAGCTATAAGCGGTCACAAATATGTAATCGAATTACTTCTTGCCAAAGGTGCAGATGTCAATGCAACAAGAAGGGGCTATCCTGCTGGTGATACGCCTTTACATTCAGCCGTAAGAGCTGGTCATAAAGATATTGTAGAACTGCTCATCGCCAACGGTGCGGATGTAAATGCCAAAAACAACGAAGGCCATACGCCGCTTGATGAGATTGGCAATCAAAGCAACAAAGAGATCACCGAATTGCTTTTAGCGGGAGGAGCTAAGATTTCAACAATTCACATGGCTGTCAAACTCGGAGATTTGAAACAAGTCAAAGCATTTCTAGAACAGGGAACAGATGTCAACACCAAGGACGAGAATAACCAGACGGTTCTGCATGAAGCGGCCAGTGGTAAACGCAGGGACATGGCCGAGTTGCTTATCGACAAAGGCGCTGATGTGAACGCCAAAGACAAAAACGGTTATACTCCCCTGTACTCAGCCATCTGGAACAACGATGCGAATATGGTAGAGTTTCTCGTGAGCAAAGGCGCCGATGTCAATTACAGCACAGAGAAAGACTATCCTCCTTTGCACTACGCTGTCTGGTTTGAGAATCTCGACATGGCCAGATCGCTAGTTGACAATGGGGCCAAATGCGACATCAAGGACCAAGACGGCTGGACGGCCTTTCGTTATGCCGCCGATGCTGCGAATCGGGAGATGATCGAGTTGTTCGTCAGCAACGGTGAGGATGTATCCAGTATCCATAGGGCCGCATGCGTAGGTGATTTAGATCGCGTGCGGACACTTCTGGAGCAGGGAACCGACATCGATTTGAAAGACGACCTGGGCTGGACGCCTCTTTATTGGGCAGCATCGATGGGGCAGCAGGAGGCTGGGGAATTTCTTCTCAGCAAAGGTGCTCAAGCTGATGCAAAGACAAACCGGGAACGCACGCCACTGCATCAAGCGGCTTACTCAGGTACACTTCGCCTTATAGAACTTCTGGTCTCCAAGGGCGCTGGCGTGAATGTCAAGGACAAACGCAAAAATACTCCTCTCCACAGCGCAGCCGCTGGAGGCCACGCAAAAATAGCAGAGCTACTTATCGCCAAGGGGGCCAACGTAAAAGCAAAGGCACAGAACAACTCGACCCCATTGCATCGGGCTGCCTTTGGTGGGCACAAGGATGTAGTGGAGATTCTGCTCGTGAACGGTGCAGAGACAACCGTCAAGGATGGTCGTGGTAGGACTCCTTTGCAGTGGGCCAAACAAAGAGGGCATACCGAAATCGTTGAACTGCTGAAGAAGCACGGGGCGAAAGAGTAACACATGAGAATTAACCTATCTGGATCTGATGAAAGGATTTTATGATGTTTTCTTACGTTTGTAGAAATTTCAGGCGTTTGTTTACTATTGTTGTCGTGACATGTGTGTTGTGCCCGTTGACTTATGCGGGATTTCCGGAGTTTGAATGTTACCGGATCGATAAAATCGGGCGGAGTATGGGACAGACTTCGCTTGTTGATATTGACAAGGACGGCGACCTCGACTGGGTGGTTGGGGAGCGAACCAGGACCTGGTGGTTCGAGTACATCAGCCCCGAAAAATGGATTCGGCATGACTTGGGGCAGGGTGCCCGTACCGACGTCGGCGGCACGGCTTTCGACATCGACGGCGACGGATGGATCGACCAGTTCTGCGGCACCGGATGGTACCGCAACACCGGCAAACCTCGCGCAGAATCCTTCGAGCAGTTCGACAGCGGTACAATCATTTGTCATGACGACGTTGCGGCCGACATCAACGGCGACGGCAGGCTCGACGTGGTCGCATGCAGCGATCAGAAGAATAGCAAAGTCACGGTCTGGTACGAGATACCCGCCAATCCCTGCGACAAGTGGATCGAGCGTAAGATCGGCGGCGGCATCCACGGCGGCGTCGGCCCGGCAGGTATCGGCGACCTCGACGGCTACGGGGATAACGACGTCGTACGCGGCGACGTATGGTTCGAGAATGTTGACGGCAAAGGGCTGAAGTGGACCGAGCACGCCGGCCTGATTCCGCCCGGCGGCAACCGGCCTGACCGCTACGGCCTGGCGATCAAGGTCTGGATATGTGACCTGGATAAGGACGGCGACCTCGACGTCGTTGAGGCCGAGGCCGACACGGTGGATGGGCGGGCCTTCTGGTTCCAAAACCAGGGCAAGGGCAAAAACTGGAAGTGCCACCTGATCTCCGCCGACCATACAAAGCAGGATTTTCACTCGCTGGCCGTAGCGGATTTCGATAACGACGGCGACCTTGACGTTTTCTCCGGCGGCGGACCGCTCTCGGAGGATAAGGTTCACAAGTGTTTCATCTGGGAGAACGCCGATGGTCTGGCCAGCCAATGGAATGAGCATGTGATCCTGAGAGGCAAGCGATGTCACGAGGCAAAGGCAGCCGACGTGGACGGCGATGGTGACATCGACATCTGTACGAAACCCTGGAACGGCGACGAGCACATTTACCTTCGCAATATGCTTAAGGAAAATTCCTCGAAATAATCTCGTGCATTAAGAGACATATTTGATAGCATTAAGAAATTATTTAAAACTTTGTAGGAGATGATAGGATGTCGCTGAGAGTTTTCCGGCCGGCAGTCAGGCCGTTCTGTTTTGTGCTGATTGGTGTCACTCTGCTTGCCGTGGGTCTTCATCCTGCCCGCGGCGCCGAGTACTACAATGGAAAATCCTTGAGCAGGCGTTTGTCATCCCTTGCCGAGGAAAATCCCACCCTTGTGCGCCTCCAGAGTATCGCAAACTCCAGCGGCAAACGCAAGGTCTGGCTCATCGAGCTTGGCAAGGGGACCAGGCAGGATCGCACAACTCGCCCGGCCATGCTTGTCGTCGCGGGGATCGAGGGCAGCGACCTGATCGGATGCTCAACGGCGGTCAACTGGGTCGAGCATTTGGTCGAGCAATACCAGGACAACGCCGAAATCGCCAAACTTCTCCAGACAACGACAATATACATCGTGCCGCGGCTTAATACCGATGCCGCTGAGCATTTCTTCGCCCGCCTTAAACTCGAAACTTCCTCGAGCAGTAAACCCGTCGATGACGACCACGATGGCCTGCTCGATGAGGATGGTCCGGAAGACCTTAACGAAGATGGACTTATTACATGGATGCGAATCGAGGACCCGGAGGGCGAATATATTCTCGATCCGAATGACGAACGGTTGCTCTTGAAGGCCGATCATCTCAAAGGTGAAGTTGGCGCCTGGCGATACCTTCGGGAGGGCGCCGATAACGACCACGATGAGCGATGGAACGAAGACGGCCGGGGCGGCGTCAACTTCAATCGCAATTTTCCGTTCAATTACGAATTCTTCGCCGCGGACGCAGGCGTACATCAGGTAAGTGAACACGAAACGCGGGCGCTGGCCGATTTTGTGATCGAGCATCCGAATATCGGAATAGTATTGACCTACGGCTCGGCCGACAATCTCTCGAAAGCTCCTGAAGGTGCCGAACCAGCCGGCTGGCGAGAGCCAATGACTGAGATACATCAGGACGACGCGGGCTACTATCGCGCGATGGGTGAGCTGTATCGCGAATCGCTTGGACTGGACGAAGAGCTTGAGGACGCCTCTGTACCCGGCTCGTTTAGTGACTGGATGTATTACCATCGGGGCCGTCTCTCACTTGCGGCAAGGGCCTGGAGTCCTGCCGTAGCTGTCGAGCTTTCCGAAGCGGCTGAAGAAGAGGAACAAGAACCACAAGAGCAGGATTCCGAATCCGGGCGTGAGGAAAACAACAAGGATGAAGATGAGCGGAACCAGCAGGAGCGCAAGGAACTGGATTGGTTCGACGAATACGCGCCGGAAGCCTTCGTCGAATGGCAGCCGATTGAGCATCCCGATTTTCCCGGACGGCGTGCCGAGGTTGGCGGATATCGTCCTTTTGCCCTGACGAATCCTCCGGCTGAGATGGTTGACGAGATTGCCGCCAAACATGCCGATTTCCTGACCAAAGCGGCTCTGCGGCTGCCGCGAATCGGCGTGCGAAAGATCGAGTGTCGCCACCTGGGCCGCTCGGTTTATGAAGTTGAGATTCAGATTGAGAATACCGGATTTTTGCCGACAGTGCTGGAGCATGGGCAGAGAACCCGGGAGGTCCATCCTACAAGGTTGGTGATGGAGCTGGAAGATAAATCGTTCCTTTCGGGGAGCCGGATTACGAATCTGCCGGCAATCCGGGGAAGCGGCGGGATGGCCGAGCTGCGATACATCGTCAGGGTGGCGGAGCGAGAAAAAATCGATTTTGAGGTTGTCTCAATGCTGGCCGGGAACGTCAAAGGCTCAGTCGAGCTGCCGGACGTCGAATGAATCGGCAAATAAAAATATTTCAGGATATAAGATTATGAAGCACCGAATCGAAATTAAACACTGCATAACCATTTTGATTATTTCATGCCTAATGTTCATGCTTGCCGGAGGAGTTCTTGCGTCTGAAAGTTCCCGCAGGCCGAGAGTCGGTAATCCGGCCAGGCATTCATTTCCGGCGCTGGGGGCAGGCAACGAGCGCAAGGTCCGTGTAGCGTGGAACCGGTATTACGATCACGCCGGGCTAACGGCCATCCTGGTTCGCCTCAATAGAGCCTTTCCGGATTTGACCCGGCTCTATTCGATTGGCAAGTCAACCCAGGGCAGGGATATATGGTGCCTTGAGGTGACGGCGCGGAACGTCGGCGATCCGGACCGAAAGGCGGGAATGTATATCGACGGCAATATCCACGGCAACGAGGTCCAGGCCGCCGAGACGGTCGCCTATACCGCCTGGTATCTCTGCCATCAGTACGGCCGACTCGAAAAAATTACGTCGCTGCTCGACGAGCGGATCTTCTATCTTGTGCCCAGCGTCAATCCCGATGGACGCGATTCCTGGCTTAATCGCGGCGGCAGAGCTCGATCAGGACTTGAGCCTACAGACGACGACCGCGACGGTCTGGCCGACGAGGATGACAGCGAGGACCTCAACGGTGACGGCCAAATCACCATGATGCGCATCAAAGATCCCCACGGTCGTTTCAAGCTGCACCCGGATTATCCTGAGCAGGTGATGGTCAGGACCAGGCCGGACGAAGCCGGAGAATATAGTCTGCTTGGTTGGGAGGGTATTGATAATGATGGTGACGGTGGGATTAATGAAGATGGCCGTGGTGGTTACGACATGAATCGCAACTGGGCGTATGATTGGCAGCCGAATTATGTCCAGTACGGAGCCAAAGATTATCCATTCAGCCAGCCGGAGACTCGTGCGGTTGCCGAGTTTATTCTGGCCCATACCAATATCGCAGCGGCCCAGTCGTATCACAATTCCGGCGGAATGATCCTTCGAGGTCCGGGCAGGGAAGCAGGGGCGATGCACGATGAGGACGACCGCGTGCTGGAACTGATTGCTGCGCGGGGAGAGGAAATAATACCTTATTACCGCTCGTTAGTTCTCTGGGACGATCTCTATCAGGCACTGGGAAGCGAGTTGGATTGGTTATACGGAGGTCGCGGCATTCTTTCGTTTACAAATGAGCTCTGGACGTCAAGGAACCTGTATAAGACTTCTGACTCACCTTCGGATGAGCAGGAGGCTGAGTTTATAAAATATGTGCTCATGGGTGACGGTTTTGTGCCCTGGCAGCCGTACGATCATCCGACGTACGGCAGGATCGAAATCGGCGGGCAAAAGAAAGAATGGGGCCGAATACCACCTTCGTTTCTGCTTGAGGAAGAACTTCACCGCAATATGGCCTTTACTCTCTATCATGCTGATATGATGCCGCTGCTTGAAATAAGCGAGGTTAAAGTCGAGCCGCTCGGCGATAGTTTGTTCAAGATATGGATCACAATAGAAAATAAACGTTTGATTCCTACGAGAACCGGCCAGGATGTGGCTCACCATATAAGTTCACCGGATATCGTTTCGCTCGAAGGCGATGAGATTCGAGTCCTCTCGAGCGGACGGATTACGGACCGATTCTTTAAGCGCGTTCAGGCCGTAAAAAGGCGTCCGGAGAGGGTGGAATTGTCCACAATTAGCGGTATGAGCGCTGCCCGTGTACAATTCGTAGTCGAGGGACAAGGCGAGTTCACCATAACTGTCGATTCCGCCAAAGCAGACCTGCTCAAAAAAAGTCAGTTGCTGCCTGCCTCAAATTAAGCGGTTTTTTCCTGCCGCATTTAACCGCCCCTTGACTTGCCCGGCTGAGTATGGCATGCCTGGGCCAAATATCAAAACTCTTGTTGACGAAACGGGGTGATTCAGCTATCCTGTTGCTGTGGTGTTTCCGTGCGCGCGGGAATTTGTGATATCGTTTTTTAAGAGAGATTTTGTAATGCTCAAGAGAACACATAATTGCGGCCAGCTTCGGCTGGATGATGCCGGCAACAAAGTTGCGTTGGCGGGATGGGTCCATTCCTATCGTGACCATGGCAATTTGGTATTCATTGATTTGCGAGACAGGGAAGGCCTGACGCAAATCGTATTCGACCCTGAAACCCAACCGGAAATGCACAAACTGGCCAAGACGGCCCGCTGCGAATGGGTTATCGCAGCCGAAGGTGAAGTTCAACCGAGAGGCGAGGGTATGGAGAATCCGAAGCTGGCGACCGGCGAGATCGAGGTTGCCGCCGAGCGGCTGGAGATTCTAAATACGTCCAAGACGCCGCCGTTTGAAATCGATGCCGCCGAGAAAACAGGCGAGGAGTTGCGCCTGGTCAACCGGTATCTTGATCTTCGCCGGCCTGAGATGCAAAAGAAACTCCGCATGCGGCACCAGGTGACGATGGTCGTGCGGGATTATTTCGACAAGCTTGGATTCTGGGAGATAGAGACGCCGATGCTGGCCAAGAGCACACCGGAAGGGGCGAGAGATTTTCTCGTGCCGAGCAGGCTGTCCCAGAACTGCTTCTACGCACTTCCCCAGTCACCGCAGCTCTTCAAGCAGATTCTCATGATCAGCAGCATCGATAAATACTTCCAGATCGTGCGATGCTTCCGCGATGAAGATCCGCGAGCCGACCGGCAGGCCGAGTTTACGCAGATCGATGTCGAGATGAGCTTCGTCGATGTGGACGATGTCATAAACGTTCACCAGAGCCTTGTGGCGCGAATCTGGAAGCAGATTCTGGATGTGGATGTCCCGTTGCCGATGCGGCGAATGTCTTACAGGGAAGCAATGGCCGATTACGGCACCGACCGGCCTGACCTGCGTTTTGATATGAAGCTCAAGAACATCTCCGACCTGGCCAAACAAACAACGTTTAATGTCTTCACATCGACCATTGAAAAGGGTGGAATAGTGAAAGGTCTTTGCGCTCCGGGCGGCGAGAAATATTCCAGAAGCGATATCGAAAAGACGCTCACCACCTTTGTCGGCGACTACGGCGCCAGGGGCCTGGCCTGGTCCAAAGTCAAAGCCGAAGACGGCACGCTTTCGCTGCTCGGCGGTACCGCCAAGTTCTTCAGCACGGATTTGCAGAAGCAGCTATTCGAGCGCTTCGACGCAAAGGATGGCGATTTGCTTTTATTTGTTGCCGATAACGAAGAAGCAGCGAACAAGGCTCTGGCGCCTCTGCGTTGCAAGCTTGCCCGTGACTTGAAACTCTACGACAAAGGCCGGTTCGAATTCGTGTGGGTCGTGGATTTTCCGCTTTTCGAGTGGAACGATGACGAAAAGCGATACGATTCGCTGCACCATCCGTTCACCTCGCCTATCGAAGAGGATTTGGAGAAGCTCGAAACTGACCCGGCCAACATATGTTCGCAGGCGTACGATATCGTCGTGAACGGCTCTGAAATCGGCGGCGGCAGCATTCGTATCCATAATCCTAATGTTCAGCAGAAGGTCTTTGACCTGCTCAATATCTCAAGGGAGCAGGCACGGCATCGGTTCGGCTTCTTTTTGAAGGCGCTGGAATACGGCGCTCCGCCGCACGGGGGAATCGCCTTCGGACTTGATCGGATGGTCATGCTGCTGACCGGCACGGAGAATATCCGGGATGTGATTGCTTTCCCGAAGACCCAGCGGGGCCAGTGCCTATTGACCGATGCGCCGAGCGAGGTGGACCAAAAGCAGCTCGATGAGCTTAACCTGCGAATGCAGAGACACTCGCATATAATCGAACAAAAATCCGGCGAGCAACAGCAATAGTTATGCCGAATGCAAAAGAAAGTTAAAAATCCAACATAAGCTTATTGTTGGAGGGATTAAAATGTGGGAGTTCTTACAGAATTGGAGAACTGTGGCTTGGCTGGTGGGAGTGCCGGTGCTGGTGGGCTTGATAGGCCACTTTTTAATCTTCGAGCTGTTACGAAGAATTGCCCGGCGTACCGGCAAGATCATCGATGATTCATTGGTTAAACGCTGCTACCGGCCGTTGCAATGGATTATCGTTGTCTTTGTGATTCGTTTGATTCTCCCGGCCGGACTGCCTGAGGAAATACGGCCGGGTGTAAATCACATCCTTAGTTTATTTCTTATTGCCACAGTATCATGGCTATTGATTAAATCAGTTTATGTGTTGGAAGATTTTGTTGTAGATCGTTTTGCAATCGACGTAAAAGATAATCTTCGGGCTCGGAAAATACATACACAGCTAAGGGTCCTGAAGCGATTGGTAATTATCGTGGTGAGTATTATTGCACTGGCCACAATGTTGATGACCTTTCCCAAAGTCAGGCAGCTCGGAACAACGATTTTGGCGTCTGCGGGGATAATCGGCATTGTAGTGGGTATGGCCGCCCAGCGGACTATAGCGACGTTTATCGCCGGTCTGCAGATAGCTTTCACACAGCCCATTCGCGTGGACGACGTCGTTATCGTTGAAAACGAATGGGGCCGGATCGAAGAGATTACTTTAACCTATGTAGTCGTCAGGATCTGGGACCTGAGACGACTGATTGTACCAATTACTTATTTTATCGAGAAGCCCTTTCAAAACTGGACTCGTACCACTGCCGATATTCTCGGTACCGTATTTCTCTATGTTGACTACACCGTGCCCATCGACTCTGTCAGAGAAGAGCTTCATCGTATCCTGAAACATTCAGAGCTGTGGGACGGCAAAGTCTGCGTGCTGCAGGTCACTAATACTTCCGAACATACCGTTGAATTGAGGGCTTTGATGAGTGCTCCGGATGCTTCGACTGCATGGAGTCTTCGTTGCGAGGTCAGAGAGAAAATAGTAGATTTTGTCAAGACAAAGTATCCGCAGGCCCTGCCGAAACTGAGAGCGGAATTGCACCAACTAAAAGCTGATGGGAAATGAGCATGTTTCGACACGGCACTTTATTTTACGTGTACGAAAAATCATAATATATGCGAATTAATTTTAAGCATATCTGGCAGAAGCTCTTGAAGGTTTTGCGGTTCTGGCCCCCGCCGCTGGCG
>DQCG01000418.1:0-342 GCA_003533825.1 Phycisphaerales bacterium | reverse complement strand
CCTTATATATGGATGGGTCAGCTCATTAAAAAGGGCCTGCTTGATGCCGGAAGGTCAAGATCTAAGGTGCTGCTCGATCGACACTTCCAGTTAAAAGAGCCCGGCCAGACTCTTCCGCTGCTGGACGATAGCGGGCAGGAGCGAGACCCGAATGATGCCGAAATATCCTGGATTCGCTTTAAAGACGAAGACGAGGATATGCTCCTGCAACTGGATAAAGAAGTCAGGGACATGATCGAGACTCTGACGGACGACCCGGATCGGTATGAGAATATCCTGCTGGCGAGGAATGAAGGCCGCCTGGAGAGTCATTACGTGCGAATCTTCAGGGCAACCGACCAC
>DQCG01000704.1 GCA_003533825.1 Phycisphaerales bacterium | reverse complement strand
CTTCGTGGCTGGAGTAGTAGCTGATGTAGAGCATGTTATTGTGCCAGACCATGCCGGGGTAGCTGGTGTCGCCGCCGCTGGGCAGTTTTGCAAGTTTGGTCATTGTACCGTTTTCAACGTCGAGATAAGTTATGGCCGTATGGGCGCCGCCGTCGTGCATTCGGCCGGCCGCGAGCCAGTGACCGCCGGGGATTTGGATGAAGTTGGGGCCGCCGAATCCGTTAAAATCTGCGCCGAGGTCCTTCCATTGCCATTGCTTATAATCGGGGCCGCTCACACCCAGCAGGGCACTGCTCGGATCGTTACCCCGGCGGTCTCGCCGGACCAGTGCATAGCAAATCCCGTCGGAATCGAAACGCAGCGTTACCTCGGTCGGATACCCTTGTTCGAGCAGCTTAGGCACGTGCGACTCGTAGTGAATCCCATCGTTGCTGACGAGCAGATCGAGATAACGCTCGTTGCCTTTTCCGGCCGTATAGGAAATGCCGTAGGCTTTGCCTTTGTGCCAGGTCACGCACCAGAGCCAGCGTCCCGGCTCGACCGCAATATGAGGCTGCGTCCACTTTCTGCCGTCCTGCGAGAAACTCACGAACGTTCCGGTCGGGGCCGATTGATGGTCTTTTTCACGCGGGGCGGCTCCTCCCAGCAGCATCAGCCGGCCGTCGGGCGTCACGGACAAATGCGCATCGCGCAGGTCGAAGCCTTCGAGAGAAATTATTGCCGCAGAAGTCCACGTATCGGCATCTTTCGATTCGAGTATCCGAATCCTGCCGTCGGTCGAAACATGCCCTCTGCCCTCGCGAAACGCGCAGTAAAACGCATCCCGCCATCGCACAAGGTCCGTGAAAGCATTATGCGGGGCCTTATCCCAAATCTTATTGACCTCAACTACTTCAACTGTCACTGGGACCGCTGCGAAGCTGCTCGAAGCCAAAATCAAACACAGTATAATTATGAAATTTCGCTTGCCGTTCATATTCATCATTTTTCCATTCTATAACTTGTCATCCAGCTCGTCGAGGTTAAATCCTTCGGCGACAACATTGTGTTTTTTATCCGTCAGAATCAGCCACGAAGCGATTCGACGCCCCAGGCGAAGCGTGTCTGCTGCTGGTCGCCATTAATCATTCCGACCGAAAAGGGCATGTCGTTATCTTTGAGCCATTCGGCCAGTGTTTTTTCATCGACTTTTGATATCTGGACGGCGGCGATAACAACATCTCCCGCGTATAACTCATTTGCTTTTGCACTTAACTGTCGCAGGCAGTTTCGCGATGGCCTCTGCTCCATATCGAAAAAGCAGAGAAGAATCATTTTATCGGCGGCCTCGGCCGGTACGAGATCAACATTCAAGTCCTTTAGCTCCGGCAGGGCTTTGCCTGCGAGCGATTCACCGAACTGAAGCACCCGTCTTAGAACAACCCTGACATTCTCGTTTCCCGCATGTGCTAATGCTGTGCCACGGTGCTTTTGGCCCCATGGTGATATCGCTTTAATCGAGACAGGCTCATTGCAGAGGCCTGTAATGCGGAACCGGCCCTGTGCATCAGTGAGCGTTTTGCCGTAAACCGGCGGATCATAGCCGCCGTCGAGCTCGGGGCCGTAAGCCCTGACCAGTGCTCCGGCGACGGATTGCTCGTTCGAGTCTACAACTACTCCGGCGATCTCTCGGTCGGCCGGTCTTAAAACGATAGGTTTCAGTTGAACGGTTCTATCGACGGCATCATCAAAGGAAATCCCGCTAAATATCGTCGGTCCGAAGCTTTCGGCATAGACGGCAATGACACAGGCATTATTTGAGCCGCCCCCGGGATGAGGAATCGAGCGGATACAATACACACCGTCGGCATCGGTAGTCACCTCCGTAACCATTTTGCTGTGTGCCCCCATGATTTGCCCGCTGCCACCTCCGGCCTGCAGCAGCTTGACATAGGCCGAGGGAATGCTCCGGCCCGCCGGATTAACGACCTTTCCGGTGAGATTATATGCCGGCTTGAGGACGATCCGGCCGTGGAGATCGCCAGACCTGGACGGATCTTCGAGCTTGGCGAATGCACCCAGACCAGATGGTACGTATCGAGCCAGCACTCTAACAGAAGACGGCAAGCGAGAAGTAAACATATAAATATTGCTCGTGTCAAACTTGCCTCTGGAATCCGTCAGGGCTCGCGGTCCGAATCCCCACTGCATTACCGATGCTCCTGAAAGCGTTCGCCCCTGTTCATCCACAACGACGCCCGACAAAATATATGCCGACCGGGCCAGCGGCACTTCCTTTCGTTGTAATTGCCTTGTATCGATTTTCATGTCCCGCGAACTAAATGACGTCGTTCCATAACCGAGCTTAATGACTTCAATCTCACACTCTCCCTCGGGAACGCGGAATCGAGCCAGGCCGTTCGAGTCCGAGTGCAGCGTTTGTTTAAACATGGTGCAGCCGGCGGCAGTTTCTTGTTGCCATATATTGACTCTCGCATTTTCAACAGGACTCTCATCGTCAGGATTGTACACGAACACTTCGAAATCAATTCCCTTGCTGCGAATAATTTTCACGCCGCTTAGCGTTTGTCCGGGCTCGATTGTCACGGGCAGGCAGCCGAATCCTTCTTCACCGGCTTCGAGCCGCAGCAAATATTCGCCGCTCGCCAGCTCGGCTATTTCGAATCGACCTTCCGTATCAGTCTTTATCTGGTCCGGCTTATATCGTCCGACCACAGAATTAGAAGATAAGATTCGAATTTGAACGCCACCAACCGGCTTGTCCGTTTTCTCGTCGATTACCCGGCCATTGATGCGTGCCTCGGGAGCAAGCACAATCCGAATGTCGCTGCTTCCGGCAGTAAATTGCTCGCCCTCAATCCGTCCAAAATCGCAAAACGTCCACTTCGACGCCATTCCGGGTGCTTCGACGTGGAAATCCGCCGTAGAACCGGCTGGTACATTGTCGAAGACAAATTGTCCCTTCGCATCCGTCTTCGAGGTGAACCAGCTTTCCGGGATAAGCGGAGAAATATATGAATCCATTATCATTCTGTTTTTAAGGCAGATTCTTACCCGGGCGCCGGGCAGGGGGCTACCTGTCTTGTCCAGAACAGTGCCCTTAAAGAAGCCCGGCCTGCCTAACCTGATCGTAGGAACCAGCTCATCGAAAGAACTGATCTGCGCCCACCCAAGCGCCAGGCCCGTCTTGAAGGCGACCAGCAGGGGGGTCGATTTATCTTTTTTCACTTCGAGTGAGAAACGGCCGTCAGACATCGTCTTCATACGTCCCCGAATCTCATATTCCCTCGAACTTAGCAGATTACCGGTTCCGTAACAAATCACATCGGCCCCATCTACAGGCCGGGCATGGTAGTCTATCACCCGGCCGCTGAATGTCACCATTTGAACGTGTCCGGCCGGGCAGCACAAAGCCGGCAACAAACCGAGCAGGATTATCGACATTCCGACTTTCATGGTTTCTCTCCCAACTTTGTGATATGTTCATCCAGTTCATTCACACTGAATCCTTCCGAGCAGACAAGGTGCTCGCCATCCGTCAGAATCAGCCAAGGCAGCGATCGGACGCCCCAGGCGAAACGGATTTTCTCGATATCGCCTTGAACCATTCCGGCTGGGAAGGGGATGTTGTTCTTCTTTACCCATTCATTGAGTGCTTTCTCATCAACCTTTGAGGCCTGAACTGTGACAACATCTACGCCCTCTTGCTTTAACTGTTCTGCTTGTTTGGTAAGTTGCACAATGCAATTCCGAGACGGCCGCTGATTCATATCCCAGAAACAAACCAGGAGCATTTTCCCTGCGGCGCCCTCAGGATCGGAGCCGGTCATAATCCTGTCAAAACTCGGTAGAGGCTTTCCAGTCAGATTCTTGTAGAGATACTCATCCACGTTGGGAACGAACTTTCCCTTCGTCCAGCGAAATCGACGTCCGGGAATGTCCTCGTGAGCAACCTCTGTTCCTTCCGGAAAACTGATTTTGAATGCTCCCAAGGCCTCAAAATCAGGATTCAAAACAATCTCACTGCATTTGGCCTCGACGTGGTCTGTGCTTTCCCAGTCATCCCCGGCTTTTGCCTTGCGCGTGCGTTTGCCGGAAATTGGAATGAACACACCATCTATCTTTCGCACATCAATTGAATCGACAACTTTCACCCACTCGGTAATTCCCCGGTCCTCAATATGAATATCATCTCGCAAAATATCATGACCACTCTTGCGCACAATATATTTCAAGGCGTTGTACCCTTTTTCCGGCGCAATCCATACGGTGAACGTGCCGTAATTCGTCTTTGCCTCAACTATATAACATAACGAACCGCTTAGCGTTTCTTGCCCAATAAGCTTCAGACTGTCGCTGTCGCTCATCACTTCAACGATTTTCGAGGCAGAACCGATACCACCCATCCGGCCCAATAAGAAGCCGCCATCATGCTCCCATGCCTGCCAAAAGAAGAGTTGCTCTTTGACATCACTTTGCATAAATGCGTTTGATTCTTCCTTATCAATCCGCTTGGTGTAGTGTAGGAAGAAATCATTGCCCACTATGTGTTTGAATTGTTCGATGCATGACATGGCATTACCATTGAATTCACCTTTGAATTGCAGGCGTCCAAACCACTCACATCTGTTACCATCTCGGCGATGCGTTATATCATATATACAATGCCGAATATCCGTTTTTCTTGTGCCCCTGTGTTCATACGATTGCACGAACTCAACGCGCATCGCCACTGACTTGTCCCAGCAAGTTACAGCCCTCTTGTAGAGATTAACGAGTTCCTTTGGAGTGGGCTTAACGTCGAGTCTGACCTTACTCGGTGCAGATAGGCAAACAGAACTCATACAGAAGATAATCGCTGCTGCCAGGCACATATGATCCCATTTCCTGGAAATCGCGATCATAATAGTATTCCTTTACAAATGCCAGCGTAACGCCGGAATTTTTTTCTTGAGTCGCTGCAAGCCCTGCTCGGTGACCCTGCTGCCCCCAAAGTCTATCGATCTGAGAGACTTAAGCCCTTCCAAGTGTCTTAGACCCTCGTCTGTTACTTTGGCGCCTATGAGGGAAAGCCGTTCCAGTGCCTGAAGCTTAGATAAGTGCATCAGTCCTTCATCGGTAACATCCATAGAGACAACAGCATTCTTGTCCTTTACAACAAAGGATAAAACAGACAAGTTTTTCAGGGAATGCAAGCCCGATAGATGAGTAATGTTTGCATCGGTGACCTTGGGTCGAATAAGATCCAAATTCAATCGCTCCAATGAAGTAAGTTTTCCCAGACTCACCCAATATTCCTCACCAGACAAATTCATATCCAGAATGGATAACTCTCGCAGGAAGGGCAGTTCGGCCAGCACTGCCATTGCCTCACCTGTTATGTTTGGTCTATTCAGGCTAAGGGCCTGCAGCGATTTTATATTCTTCAATCTCGCGAGCCCCCTGTCCGTCAGGCCACTTCCCAAGCTCAGACTTATTAGGCTGGGCAAGACAGCAAGCTTACAAACAATCTCATCTGTATTATCTTCTCCACCAACGGTCACGTCATCGAGCGACTTCATATCTGCCAGTTTCGCCAATTCCTTCTCAGTCACGGAGTCGCCGTCGATGTTCAGGTTTTTGAGAGAGTCCAACTGTGATACATGTTCCAAGCCAAGGTCAGTGACATCAAATGGCAGTTTCAGGTATTCCAAGTTCTTGAGCCCCTTCAGATGAGCGAGCCCTTTTTCAGTCACACGAGTGCGGGTCAAATACAGTCTCTTAAGCTGATTCATCTGCCGGAGGTGAACCAGGCCCTCGTCGCTTACCTGTGTGTCGCGCAGGTATAGAGTCTCCATTTGTGTTAGAGCCGCTAAATGCGCAAGCCCCTCATCGCTGATAGCCTGATTTCCGACAGATAGATATCGCAGTGAGATAAGACTTTTAAGGTGACTAAGGCCTTCGTCGCTTATGCCTTGGCTTAGAATTAGTGCTGCTAGCGAGGCAATTTTCCCGATGTGGACCATGCCAGCATCGGTTGTCGGAGTCCCCCAGAGGTTAAGAATTTCCAGAGAAGGCAAATCCGAAAGGTAAGCAAGCTCCTTGTCGCCCACATGGGTATTCCCAAGGTCCAGTCTTTTGAGTAACTTGAGCTTGGCCAGGTATTTCAATCCTGTTCCCAGTATCCCGGTGTCTCTGAGATAGAGCTCTTGCAAACCAGTCAGATGGGATATATGTCTTAGGTCGTCATCTGCCATTTCAATACCGCGACAAAAGAGCATTAACAGGTCATTAGTCTTCAGTGCAGACAAAAGTGATAAGTTTTCACCCGCCTCTTTACTCAAATCGAGTCTCAATGCCTTCTTTACCGGCACTGTCACGTTACCGATAGCCTCACAAAGTGGCTTCCAATCTTCATAACTGCTTGTTTCCAATTTATCCCAATCCAGAACATAGAGCATTCCCATCGATCTATCTTCGGGGAAATGCACAATCTTTTCTTTAGCTTCTGCAATTGCAGTATGCAATGAACAAAACGTAGTAATACATGCAGTAAGAATCAGTAATTTCAAAACTGTACTCGTTAAGTATCTCATAATGACCTCCTGAATCAGACAAGTCCTCACCATCTTTCTTTTGCTCCCAGTAGACTTGACAGTCCGGCAAAGCTTCATTCACGTCTAAGTAGCCATCAATGTTTACTCCACTGTAGTTGAGAAACAGTTCGTTAAGGCTGGTTAATCCCTCCAAGTGCGATAGTCCTGAATTTGTCACCTGAGTGTGTGACAGATCGAGTGACTCCAGTTTATTTAACGCCTTAAGATATTCAAGGCCGGGGTCTGTGATTTTCGTACCCCCAATCCAGAGTTGAATAAGATTAGTCATCTTTTCCAGATGCACGAGTCCTTTATTAGTTATCTTGGTGTTTCGTAGATAAAGCATATTAAGATTGGTAAGAGTTTTCAGATGCAGAAGGCCCTCATCAGAAATATCGGTATTAGTAAGGCTTAAAACTTCCAACTTTGTTAAGCCTTTGATATAGTTTAATCCCACACTGGTGATCTTGATGTCGCTAAGATATAATCTTTTCAGCTTTTGCATGCCCGTTAGATGCGCAAGCCCTTCATTGCTAATTTTGGTCCTATTGAGGGATAGAAACTCAAGAGCACCGAATAGTCCGTTTTCTTTCAATCTTTTGAGTCCATCATTGGTAACCTCGGTGTCGTCAAGCCGCAACGACTTGAGATTAGTCATTCCTATAATGTGCTTAAGTCCTGTATCAGTGAATTTGTTTGACATTAGCCCAAGAAATTCCAGATTTGTGAGTTCTTTTATATGTGCTAACCCGTTATCTGTTACCTGGGTGTGGACAAGCATAAGTGATTCAAGATTGTTTAATCCTTCCAGGTACACCATACCATCATCGGTGAATGTCTCGACGTCCTGGATTCGCAGGTTTTTAAGGTTGCATAGTCCGCTCAGGTATTTGGCTCCTAAATTGCCGCCCTTCCATTCATTCTGGTAGCGGGGCCCCAAAAACTTAACTTCAGTATATTCACCGTCGTTTTCAGAAGTTTTGACAATAATTTCACCACCTAATCTTCTAATCTCTACTTCAGCGACCTCACGTTGATGTTTTTCGATTTCCTCTTTCGTTAAGGGCTGATCAGTTTTTGCAAGTTCGGTGTCCAGTTGATCAATCCCGAATCCGACCGCATGAACTATATGTTCAGCATCTGTTAGAATCAGCCAGGGCAGCGACCTGACACCCCAAGTGAAACGCATTTTATCTTCGTCCTCTTGGATTATTCCGACCGGAAAGGGAATGTTGTTCTTTTTCACCCATTCATTGAGTTTCTTCTCATCAACCTTTGAGGCCTGAACCGTGACAACAGCTACGCCCTCTTGCTTTAACTGCTCAGCTTGTTTGGCGAGTTGTGCTATGCAGTTCCGAGACGGCCGCTGCTGCATGTCCCAGAAGCAAACCAGGAGCATCTTTCCTTTTGCCTGATCAATGTCGAAATCAATATCAATCCCTTCAAACGATGTAATCTTTCGCTCTTTCGGCTCTAAGGGAATCAAGGTAATTGTTTGGGTGTAATACATGTCCCGCGGCCCCGATTCCGCCCGCGAATCCATTACATAATATTTCATACCCGGGATAATCCCGTTGATTTTCAGCCGACCTTCAGCATCGGTTCTCGCATTATGGTAATTGGCACGAAAGAGCCGATTGTCCCACATCACAGGTTTTACTTTTACATTCATATTTGCACAAGGCTCGTCCCGCTTATTGACAAGTAAGACATCCGCAACCTGCCCGGGCTTCATAACCAGCGGTTCAGACAGGACGGTCGGGTCTTCGACGTTTTCAATAACTTCCGCAAGAATGTATTGAGAATCTTTCGTATGGCCATAGAGAAAGAGCTTCAGGCCGGCCGGCACATCTTTGAGCTCGAACGAGCCGTCCGAGCCTGTGCCGGTGTAAGCCCCGCCGGCGCCTCCAAAGGTTAACGTTTCGTAGTATTCGGAATTGGTCGTGGATATTTTTACATTCGCCGCGGGCGAGCCATCCGGAAGCTGCACCTTTCCTTTTACGCTTGTCAGGCGTCCGGCGATTGGCGGTGACTTCATGGTGACGGTCATCTCGTCGCCCTGCGCATCAAAATTCAACCTCGATTCAGGTGGATTACTGCCTCTGAGGACATATACTCCTTCAGGCGGAGAATGAAAGAAAAGGGAAGTCCGGTCGGACATAACTCGAACGGTCAAAACACCGTCGGAATCGGTACGGCCGTCGATTCGCCCACTTTCATTTGAACCACCGATACGTGCTCCCGCAACGGGGAGGTTTGTTTTGACATCGACGACATGGCATTTTACCAGCGTGCCCCGATAAGCTTCGATAGCGAAATTTTCAACCACCTGCCCGGCTTTAAACTGATCCTGCGTCTCTGAAGCGATGTAATCCTTATGCTCGATAGTAATGACATAAATTCCATTGGCATTTTCAGAGCTTCCCCAGGGACTCATATCCCAGCCTTCGGCCGGCAGGTCTTCAAGGCGGAATTTGCCCTGAGAATCGGTCCTGGTTAAAAAGAAATTCCACATCCATTCGGTATGGAATTTGACTAACGCACCTGCAACAGGTTTGCGGTCTTCATCCAGGATGCTTCCGTAAACAGTGGCCCCTTTGCTCAAGCGAATCGGCCTATTGCCGCCGAAAGATAATCCGGTGGCATAGCCTTTAAGCGATGCGTTAAAACTGGACCGTGTTTTAGGCAGATTTTTTATAATCGCCTTACCGTCAGCTCCCGTCGTGCCGCCTGCAATATCGACATAGTTGGGCAAAGAAAGATAGTCACGGAAAAGCGGCTCCGAATCGGCCCGATTACCGACACTGTACGGCCAGACCCTGGCGCCGGCCAAAGGATTGCCGTCATGATCGGTGACGGTGATTGTCTTCGATTGGGGCTCGGTTAATGTGATATCATACCTGTCCTGTTCCTTTTCCCGGTCGATATTTTTCCAGCCAAAGGCATAGCCGGGATGGGAAGCCAACAGGACGTAGGAATCCCGGCCGTATGGGTATTCTTTATCATCGCCGTATTTCAGAGGTTCTTTGAAAGTAAACGAGCCATCCGTCCCCGATTCGGTCTGTTGGGCGATTCGATTGCCCATGCCCCATCGGGTATGGAGATAGTACAACACGACTTTCGCCTTCGCAATCGGCTGTCCCTCTGTGTCAACAATCCTGCCGGTGACGATTTGCGGTTCGTTCCGCCCGTCGAGAGCGCCAAAAGTGACACTTAATGACAATACGAGAAAGCACATCTTTTCCATGATATTCCCCTTTAATATTGTTCTCAATTATTGAGCGGACTGGATTTTATTATCGAGTTCATTCTTCACAAAACCTTCGGCCGTAACAATATGCTGCTTATTAGTTAAAATCAGCCACGGCAGGGACTTAGCGCCCCAGTCGAAACGTACTTGCTCCTCTTGCTCTGGGATCATTCCGACCGGGAATGCAACTTCATTTTCCCTGATCCATTCATCAAGCTGTGTTCGTTCTACTTTAGCAGCATGGATAGCTACAATAGATATTCCCTTTTCTTTCAGCCGATCAGCTTGATTGGCGAGTTGCATCATACAATTTTGCGACGGCCGCTGGTCCATATCAAAAAAGCAGACAAGAATCATCCTGTCCTTGACTTGCCCAGTGTCGAACTCGATATCTATCCCCTCGAAAACCGGCAGCGGTTTACCCACCGATACGAGTGGTTTTATATTGGGGCGTCCTATTTTCAAAATACCGGCCTTGTCTTTATCTGCGGAGAGCTTTTCGAAAGGAAAATCGCCCATGCTCTTTCTGCGGCGTTCTTCAGAGGTGGGGACATTGATAATAAGCCAACCTGAGCCGGATTCAAGCGTTTCAACTTCCCTGTCTGAAAGATAAAGAGCAAAATATCCCTCATCATCAACTTCCGCAACGCCACGGGCCCGGCCCATACCCATGGGTAAAAGTATCGAAGTAGTGGCGCCCGGCCACGGTGTCGGCTTTACAACCGCCGGACTTCCATCCCTGAATAAAACGCGGCCGTATAGTACGTTCTTTGAAACGACTTTCAGGTTCATTATTGTTGCTTTGCCCGCCTGCAGCCTGATATCCTGTCCACGGTGCATTTCATACATCCGGTTATTGAATGGGATTACTCGAATAGTAACGTCGCCTTCAGGTAAGCTATCCACTTCATAGCTGCCGTCCTCGGAGAGGCAGGGGACACGATACCCGGTCATCGAATAGAACTTGCCATCAGGATTCTTTCTTGCTTCCCAATCCATTTTCGTTCTGATATCTACAAAAAATTTCTTAAGCGGACTTCCCTTATCATCGAGCACGTGACCTCCGACCGTTGCATTACCAACGGGATAATTTTCAAACTGAAAATCCACCGTTTCGCACTTTTCAAAAACACGATTGTAAAATAAAAACTGGTGACAGCATCCGAGGGTTGATGGCAATAGCTTATATCTAAGCACCCCAACCGTATACGGCCAGCTTATGCCATCGCATTTGTAACAGCCATTTTCATTCGTACCGCGATTCGGAGCCTTGATAGACCTGGCTCCCGGCTTATATTCTCTGATTTGAACCATCGCAAAAGCTACGGCTTGCCCCCCGGGGCCGGTGACGCGACCCTGAAGCGGATTATCAGTGTCTATATCTTCCCAGTCACCGATGAAGTCTTTTGAGACGGTCTTGTTGTACCATCCTGATGCGCGTAACTGAAAATCACGAGATACGAGTACCTTCACAGAATGAGTTTTGCCCTTCTCAATCTCAACAGGTTCAGGCCAGTTCTGCTGAACACCAAGCGCATTTGCCGCTGGAGGTGAACCAATCATAGCTCCGATTTGGAACTTTCCGTCTGGAAGATTCTCGACTAAATAGTCCCCGGGCCCCGGAAAACTACGCACCTGGTCAGGCTCAGAGGACCAATGGGGATCTTTGAAAAAACCGATGAATATTTCGCCTGTCACATCACCTTCTACAACAATGTTTAGATTGAGGCTTCCGCCTTGCTCGATACCGTTCCAAATTACATCATCACGCTGTGAAGATTCGATTACCTTGCCCAACCGCTGGGTCAGACCGAGCAAAAGAGGGCCGGCGTTGAACTGCCGCAGCACATACCATCCGCGAGATGACAATAGCTCAGACTGTGGTTTTTCAGATTCTGCTGTCCTGCCGGGACCGGCATGAATCACACACAGGCACAATACTAAAAAGCATCTCTTTTTCATGATACTCTCCCTTAATATTGTATGTTCATCATTTCTCTACCGGCTCATCTAAGAGTTTGACTATGATTTCATCGAATTGTTTAACCTGCCACTGGGTTATCTCAGGAGTTAATGCCAGGAAGTTGACTTTGACATTTTTAACTTTTCCATCCCTTCCTATGAAAATAGTGGTTGGATAGCCGGAAAAGAGGTCGATTCCTTTTATTGTCGATAACACGTTTACTCTTTTCTCCTGCCCGCCGAACAGAACAGGATAGTTAACGTTTCGTTTTTCTATAAGCTCGCGAACTTTTTCCCTGGCAATCCCTTCCGGATCCCTTTCAAAGGCAATACCTATTATCTCAAGACCGCGACTTTCATATTTCTTTTTGAATTGAACCAGGTGGGGAATCTCAGCGTTGCACGAACCACACCAGGTTCCGAATATGTTCACGAGCACCACTTTTCCTTTGAACGAATCAGAATCCAGCGAGACCTGATTGCCCTGGAGATCGGCGATATTAAAGTCAATCCACTCCTGTACCTTGGTGCGCCTCATCCCTCTGGCCAAACCTTCAATGTAAAAATATGTCTTCCAATCCGGGGGTAATCCAAGGAACTTCTCTGGATTCAAACGCAGCAATAAATCCTCGCCGATAGGATTGATTCCCGTCCATATCTGCACATTGTTCGCCGATGGGATAACCCAAAAATCAACCGGCTCATTGCTCAGGATATTTGGTATGTGAAATCCACCATTCGGATCTGTTTTGAGATAGTCGAACGGGGCGTAAGGCCGGAAATTTTGCGATTGGCAGGAATAAAGCATTCCTGCGGCCGGGCCGCCATCACTATTCAGTATTCTCCCCTTCAGACTCGCCGAAGCAGGTGTAACAATGAGATCTTCAACGAATATCTCCTTATCCGGCGCCGCCGAATACTTTTTCGAGCATGCGAAAGTTGCTATCTTACCTCCGGCATCTATACGATATTCTCTATTGCTTAATACATGGAATGTGTAGCGGCCCAGATCATCAGAGAGCTGGCTGCCCACCTGCCATACAAAGTCATAATCATATTTTGGATCGAAGTAAAAACATCTGACTTTAATACCTTTAACAGGTGAGCCCTGGGGTGTTTTTACACAGCCTCGAATATAGGTTTTTGCCTGCTGCTCGCCCTCAGAAGCAAATACAAATCCTGTACAAGCAAGCACAATTATCAAGATTTTTCGTTTATCGTATCGCATTTTGAGTCTCCCTGATTTTTGCATCCAGCTCATCGAGTCCGAATCCTTCGGCTCGAGTGATATGTTCCCCGTTAGTCAAAATCAGCCACGGCAGTGATTTAACGCCCCAGTTGAAACGTACATTCTTCTCTTGATTTGTGATAAATCCAACAGATAAGTCAATGTCATTTTCTTCGATCCAGTTATCGAGCTTGTTCTGTTCGATTTTCGAGGCATAGATCGCAATCACTAAGACATTTTGTTCCTTTAGTTCATGGGCCTTTTTGCCCAACTGTATAATGCAATTTCGCGACGGCCGCTGGTTCATATCCCAGAAGCATATAAGCAGCATCATGCCTTTCGCCTGCTCCGGATTAAAATCAATTCTGATGTTCTCGAAGTCTGGCAAAGGTTTTCCGAGCAGGGAAGGGGGTGTAGCTACGTATTTATAGGCCACAGTGTTGCCGGAACGATTGTCAACCACGGTACGCCCTTTCTCGAACTTCATTTCAAACAACTCATCTGATAACTTGTCGTTGACCCGTGCCTCGACAATTTTTACATCGCGTACACTGTCAATATAATGCTTCTTTGTAACCGGGTTGTATGTCGGGATATTGTATCCCTGAGTCATTGGAATCCGGCAGCCCGGAGCAATCTGCCTATAATCAAGCGTCCAGAATTCAAAAACAAATTCCGGATTTCGCCACTCCTTACGTCCGTAAAGCAGATGATCTTCGAGGCCGACGTACCAACGGAATGTCACCGGGGCATCGAGGTACGACGTACATTCCAAAACGTGACACGTCACGCCGCGATACTCCTGGCGGCCGGTAATCTCCTCGACGTATCGCAAGCGTTTTGTTTTGAAATCAATAGCATATTCGAGTTTATCAGGATAGCTCGGCTTGAGATCCCAACAACTATTCGGATCCGGCTCCCGATTTGGTGACATCTTTTTCAATTCAGCGTACTTGGCGGCAATCATTTCAGGCGAACGAGTCCATTTGCCTTCGATACGAAGCTTCAGGCTGTCGATTCGATGCAGCCAATTTTCACTTTCACGAACCGCCCTGACCAGTCCGACCGCGTTAGGCTCGCCGCCCGCGGCCGCCGTCGAACAAAACGGGACGACAGGTATACAAATGAGAATTATAATAATTGCTAATCTCTCACTGTTTTTCACTTTCCGCCCTTTGAATTTGCTCATTTACTTCGCTGAGGTTTAAATTCACTGCCGTGACAACGTGCTCCCGGTTCGTTAGAATCAGCCACGGCAGCGATTTGACTCCCCACATGAAGCGTGTTTCCTCCGCATCGGCTTCAATCATACCGACGGGAAAATCAATACCGTTCTTTTTCATCCATTCATCGAGCGTGTCTTTATCGACCTTCGAGGCTTGTACAGCTATAACGGTCACGTCTTGCTGTTTTAGCTCTCCGGCCAATCCGGCGAGCTGCTTGATACAATTCCGCGACGGCCGCTGCTGCATATCCCAGAAGCAAACCAGAAGCATCCTGCCGTCGGCCTGCTGTGTGTAAAAGTCAATATCAATCCCTTCAAACGCCGGCAACGGCTGGCCCACCAGCTTCGACGATTCTTCGCCGACTTTCAGATCCTTTTCAATAATCTGTCCTTCTTCAATCATGAATGGTTCACATTTTACGATTATCCCCCTGGACGCATCATCTACAACTTCAAGCGTGACTCGTTCGTTCGGCGGAATGTTTGCTGTATATTCACCTTTATCATTCGTCCTGTATATCCATGCTCCGGGACGTACGACAAGCCGTTTTCCGGGCATCGGTTCACCTGAAGAATCAAAAACCCGGCCGGCAGCCCGGCCCATAAGAAGAAATTCTACCTGAACGCCTTCGTACGCTCCGTGTGGCAGGGCGTCAAAGTTTATTCTGTTACTCTCTATACTACGGAAGAAAGGATATGCGCTGGGCATCGTAACGGATGCGTGATAGCCCGAGATCATCGTGAAAACGATCGTCCCCCGGCCATTTTGCGGAAGGCCGGAAACAACAAACGACCCGTCATCTTTGGTTTTAATCTCCCAATTCTTTCGTACAGGTGAAGAGGTAGATATGTATATTGTGCGATCAGCGATTCTGAGCTTGTGCCTGGTGACATATCTGCCTTTGAGCATCGCCCCACCCTGGGCAAGGATTTTAACGCCGGAAACCGAGTTATTGTCCTCTATCTTCACTGACACTGGCTTCGCATACATCGTTTCGTACGGCGGCTGCATCAGTGCCTGGATTTCATACGTTCCCTCCTGGGCATTCTCCAGCACGAATCCGCCGTTGGCGTCACTCGTCGCCTCAAGCTTGAATTGCTGCATATAGTACATGATTAAGTCTTTATTCGTTGCCGACAATTTTGCATTTTCCACCGGTTTGTTTTCTGCGTTGACAACGCGACCTGAGATAGTACAACCCGGGGACAATCTGATCGTATAGGGCCTATCTTTCGGAAGCGATGCTCCGCGAATAAAGGCCGATGCCAGGCCGTCGGCACTGGCGACGATGTTTGTTGCGACCTGCGCAAATGTCACAGCGGCAATGCCCCTGTCATCCGTAGTCGCAGAAGTTGCGGCTCGGAATACACCACGTTCCAGCCCCGGAAAGTTCGGGTGATCCGAAAAGAGCCAGAGCTTTGCATCCGGGATCGGCTTTGCTTTCTCATCAAGAAAAAGAAATTGAAATTGTTCGGCAGGCATTATCCGAAACGTGTATGAATACTGATTGTCAACCGGCGAAATACCAACATACGGATTGCCGATGAAATTATCGTCAGCCAGGGAGAACCAGAAGTACCGGTCCTGGGCTATATCGGCCTGCGTAACATTGAATACAGCAACACCTTGCTCGTTCGAATCGGCGACCATATCCACGATAGCCCGGCCCTGCTGACTTCGCGGGTGGACACATTTGACCTTAACCCCGGCAAGCGGTTTGTCGTCCGGCGTCAACGTCTTGATCGAAAACACAAACGGCGGCTTGATGCTTTCGATTGTTTTAGGGCTTCCATCGCTCGCCGCCTGAACACAAAGCACAGCGATTAGTATGTTTGCCGCAATTCCATAAAAAATCGATTCCTTAACCGAGCGTTTTGTCTCACCGTTCGACATGTTCTGTCTCCTGTAGTTCATGGTTAAGCTCATCAAGTCCGAAGCCCTCAGCTTTTACAATGTGTTTGATATCCGTTAGAATCAGCCGGGGAAGGGATTGCACGCCCCAGACGAAGCGTGTTTTCTCCTTATCGCCTTGAATCTGTCCGGCCGGGAAGGGAATATTGTTCTTTTTCACCCATTCATCGAGTTCGTTTGCTTCAACCTTCGATGCCTGGATGATAATGGTGGCGACGCCTTTTTGTTTCAACTCTTCCGCCCGACGTCCAAGTTCTATGATGCAGTTCCGGGACGGCCGCTGGTTCATATCAAAAAAGCATACAAGTATCATTTTATTATCCGTATCAGCCGGCAGCGGCGGCAAATTCAAGTCTTTAAAATCAGGCAGAGCTCTGCCGACAAGCGAAGGCGGCTGTAGTGACAGAGATCCCCGGCCGTCGATTTCGAGCACGAGATTATCATATTCTTTATTCTCGACAGTTACAGAAAGGGGTTCTTCGCTATCGATAAATCGCAAAATATCATCGTGGAAAATCGAACAATAAATGTCATAGTCACCCGGCGGCAGCAACAGTTCCCAGCCTCCATTCTTATCTATAGAATCGGAAGAAATGGTCTGACCAGATTTCAACCTTGCTTCGAGATATACTCGCCTGGCCGAGGGACGCTGCTGAGTTTTGGATTCAATCAGTCGGCCTTTCAAAAGAATGCCATTTCGAGCTTTGAGTGTTACCTGTATTGTCTTGCCGGATTCGGCAATCAAAACATCATGTATGCAAACATAGTTTTTATCAGATGTTTTCATAACCGGCACATATTCTCCCGGCTCCAAATCTTCGATGACGAAGGTTCCATCCTTACCCGTAGAAACATCACGAGAAAGATTGTTTTGAGCCCGAAGTTCAATATTCACATTTGAAAGAGGCCGGCCTGAAGATTCATCGACTAATAAAACCCGCAAGACGGCGACGCCCGGAGAAAGTTGAAAAACAAAGTCTTTGACAATCGACAAATTGGAAGCAACCGAAACAACCGCCTGATCGTCTTCCACCGAAAAGTCTATTTGCTGACTTTTAAAACCCGGAGCCTTGACAGCTATACGGACGAAGTCTTTTTTATTGAATCGATGTAACACAAATTCACCCTTGGCATCCGTACGAGTGAGCATAGTCGATTCCGAAGGATCCGAAAAAAATGACTGGTCCAATGCCTGGACGGTTGTTCTTTGCGGTGTTTTTACCCTTTGCTCCATGCTAATTAAGTAAAGTTTTGCTCCGACAACGGGATTCTGCTGCGGATCCACGATTTTGCCGGACCAGCAGTCTCCCTTTTGATGCAGCACAAGTATTACCTGGGTATCGGAACTGTCCGAGACGCTGTTACAGGCCAAATCGTATCCTTCTATATCACAACTGCCTGTGCCGACGGCGCGAACTTTGTCGCCGAAATCCTTAATCCTGAATTCGGCAATGCCTTCTGCATTTGCTGCGGCAGCTTGAGACGTTAGAAGCCTGCCGGATTCAAGGACATTAAAATCCAAATGAACAGGCACATTCGGGACCGGCCGGTACTCATCATCCACCACATGGACTTCACAAGTGCTTGTTTCTGAAGGTGATTTTAACACTATGTCCAGATTATCCACATTCGTCGAAGTCCAAACCCGACGGCTTTTATATCCCTTTGCATAAAAATTAAGCAAAGCCTTGCCGTCGGCGAGATTTTCATGTTTGAACCGGCCTTTCTTATCGCTATATACCGCTTTGTACCTTCTATATTGTGCCTGAACACTGTGTGTAAGCACCATAATCTTTACTTTTGCAACAGGTGCTCCATCCGCGTTATGGACTCTACCGGATACGCTGTTAAGATATTGTTCGACGATAATTTCAATGTTTTCATCGGATTTCTGCTTTGTAAGATCGATTGTTTTACTACCATATTCACCAATAGTACTGTTAATCTGCTCATCCGGAAACCACCAGAAAAGGTAGTGTGTTTTCGGATACAGATAATCAACGGTAAAAGTTCCATCCGTATCGGCCTGGATTTGCTGCTGAAGACAATCACTACTGCTTCCATTTAACCGTAAACCGATAATGAATTTAAACGGTCTAACAGAACGTCCCTTGGTATCCACAACACGTCCTTTGTAACTTTTCGTCGGTTGTAAATTGATTATTGCCGTAGTGGAGCCTGCTTTCAAGTGAACCAATCCAGCACGGTTCATGTCCTCAGAAATTGCAAATAAATCGAAATCCCTGTCAGTAGGTGCCACACGTATTTCGAAGCCGCCGGATGAATCAGTTTTAACCGCAGGCACATCACGGTGAATATATACAGAAGCATTACAGACGGCCCCGCTCGCTCTATCAAGAACTTTCCCGGCAAGAACTTTGACCGGCCAGAGTTTTACTTTGAAGATAAAATCTTTTATATCCGACCTGATGATACCGCGGAAGGGCACGAAGGTGTCCTGTCGATCTCGATCAATGATATACGTCCCTCCTCGTGAAAAATCATATCTGAAACACCTTTCACTCCCCCTCGGGGCCGTAGTATTAAAGCTGCCTTGTTCATCCGTTTGAAGGTACTCAATCAGTGCACCGTTAGCCTTGGAATATATAAGATAGAAATTCGGAACCGGCTGCCCGGTATCGAAATTAATCACCTTCCCTGAAAGCACACAAGTTTGAGCAGCGGCATCTTTACCCGACCCCTGATTAACCGACTGCTGTACAGGATTGGAATTGACTTTTCCACACAACATGACCGTAATGAACAGGATTACACCAGGAGCAATGCCTTGAATTGTACTTCTTCTATTCATTTGATTTTATCCTCTAATTCTGAGACTGAAAATCCTTCTGAGGTAACAACGTGATTCCCATCTGTTAGAACCAGCCACGGCAGAGATTTGACGTGCCAGTTAAAACGTGTTTTCTCCTCATCGCCTTGAATCATCCCAACAGGGAAAGAGATGTCGTTCTTCTTAATCCATTCATTGAGTTTGTTTGCTTCAACCTTCGATGCCTGAATGACAACGGTGGTGACGCCTTTTTCTTTTAGTTCTTCCGCCTGCCTGCCGAGTTCTATGATACAGTTCCGTGACGGCCGTTGATTCATATCAAAAAAGCATACCAAGATTACTTTACCGGCAATCTGTTCGGGGACTATGTTAATGCCCATGTCGTTTAACTCCGGCAGCGGCTTGCCGGTCAGGATTTCGGCAAATTCAGGAGGCAGCTCTTCGTGTGCGGTACGCTCAGGCAAGACCTGCAATTCCAGCGCGAGTTTCTGGTCCCATTTTCCGCTTTCAAAATAGACGGAGGGATTCTCCGGCCTCTGATCTGTCACTTGTTCGCCGTCCTGGTATCCAAGTGCTTTGAACGAGAACTGCGAAACAGAAATTGGATCGTTCAGGATGTTTTCAACAAAAGTAACCCTTCTAATTCGACTTGTCGCTCCAAGGGCATCCGGTGATTTCACATCATAACTGAACATAAATGTTTTCGGCACCCATGCGCCGTCTATCTGCTCATAGGTCCACTCGCGAAGTTCAGTGCCGTTGTTAGAGTGAGCGTAATATTTCACAACATTGCCGCCTCTGGACAGGTCAAAGGTGTGCCGGGTCAAAATATTTTCGTTTCCGAGCTGCAAAAACACTAAATCGCCTTGGCGCGTCGCTATAATGTCGGAAGCTCCCTGATTCTTCACCCTTCGATAAAGAAACGCCAGTCTATCGACCAGATCATCCAGACATTTTGTCATGTGCCCGGTCAAATACCACATGGGATCGAAACAGTCGGAATAAGAACTCCTGTGTGCCCTTTCCGGCGGCCAGATGACAATTGTATTGAGCCTTTGGCCTTCGCGTGTGGTTATCGCCGGTGCACGGCGATAAAAACCCCCGCGAGTCGTCATGGCGTTTAAGGCCTCAAGCAGAGTATCCGACACCGGATGGCCTTCTATTTGAAGTCCTTCTCTGACATATCGCTCGTTGTGTATCCATTTCCAGCGGGTCACACCCCGGCTTCGGTCGCTAATAAAGTCTACCGTCTGCTTGTCCTTTATAATAATGCCATTAGCATCCGCATTTATAACTTCAATGTGCGCCCGGCCCCGCCACGTTCGGATTCTTGCCCTGTTAGCCTGGTGAGCGGTCGCAACCAGCCTGAGCAGCTCGATATCTCCTTTCGTTCCGGCTGTTGCAGGCAAGACACAGGATATGATGATACCGGAAAAAATCAGTAAAATGCCTGAAGTGACAACAAACTGCTGCCTGTCAAAACCAAGATTAAATTGCCCATGAATTCTCATAAGTATCCCCACGAAAAACCGTCTCGCTCCAGGAAAGCGCTTTTAACGCTTCTCTTCATCGAGTCGTCTGATATTATCATCAAGCACATAGATTCCAAAGCCTTCGGCGGCAACAAAACCGCTGCTGTCAGCCAGAATCAGCCAGGGCAGCGACTTTACACCCCATTTGAAACACGTTTTCTGTTCTTCATTCCGGATCATTCCAACGGGAATGGAGATGTCATTCTTTTTCACCCATTCATCGAGCGTGTTTTTATCAAGATTAGATGCTTGAATCGTGACAGCGGTAACGCCTTTTTTTTTCAGCTCTTCCGCACGCCGGCCAAGTTCTATGATGCAGTTCCGCGACGGCCGCTGGTTCATGTCCCAGAAGCAAATCAGGAACATCCTGTCTTGTGCCTGCCCGGGACTAAAATCAATCGTGATATTCTCGAAGTCCGGTAGGATTTTGCCGATTAAAGAGTCGGGATTTGAATAGTCAGGCTCGATGAGAAGTTCTATATCTTCGATCTTCGTGCCCTCGTAGAATCCGATTGTTTTGGATGTTGTGTCGTATGATATTTTCCACACGCGAGGTGTGTACTCCCATTGCTCGGACTTGCGGGTACCCAAATCTCGCATTTTTGTCCGTAGATGATCGAATCGGAATCGACCCTGCGAATCCGTCACTGTCTTTCGGTCGCGGTCGAAACCAAGATGGCTATAGCTGCTTCGACTGCTCTGCTCGATCTTTAGTAAGGCCGAGGCGATGGGCACTTTTTTCCCGCCTTCGATGCGTAAGAGCCGTCCGGTAACAGTTCCTCCCACGGTAAGTGTCACCTTCAAATCGCTTTTTCTGACAGGGACGTCATAGGCAATTATTGCGGCGTGTTTTTCAGGAGAGAACCGCAGGTTGTACTGGCCTTCCTCTTCGAGTTCGATTGCAAAGCGTCCCTGCTCATCGGTGACAGCATTCAGGATATCGAAGCTGCCGGAAAACTTTAAGGAGAATCTGCCGTCCGGCCGGAGCGTCTTTTGGCCGCAGACCCGCACCAGCACACCGGCAACAGGCAAGCCGGTCTTGTCAATTGCAACTCCGGCGACAAATTTACCGCCGCCCCGGATGATTTGCTCATAACTTTTTTTCGTTTCTCCGTATCGATATGCTTCGGGCGGATCGGTTCTCCTGGTGTAATCCCGCACGTGGGTTCCTTTCGGAAATTCAAGCGTATAGTCGCTGTCTGGGGTATTAAGCTCGAACTCGGTGATGTTCATTACCAGCTCGTGTTTGCCGCCGAACGACCTGTATCCTTTGACCGGATACCGGAATCCTTCGGCGGATATTTCGTATTCGGTCTTCATGATATAAACATGTCCCTCTTTCGAGGTCCGTTCCAGCTCGACAATCATAAAGTCCTGCTTCGGATCGAGCGTAGCCCGGTATGAGTACTGCGACTTGACATCCTGGTATTTCAGAATCCACAGGCCGTCCGCAGCTTCTGATATCTCGGCACTCTCGGGATGGTCGAACACATAGTTCAGGTCCTCATTGAAAATATGGTCCATAAAGGAGGTTGGTTTAATTAGATAGCTGCCTGTGCTGAATTTCTGCTCCGGCGTGAAAATGCTGGCCTGTCTCTCAGAGTAGAAGGCGCGATATGTTTCGCCGTTATAGCCATATTTGGATGAATGTCTTTTAGACTTAATCCGGCCGGAAGCGGCATCTGTCACATGCTGCTCCAGGCTCATGAGGTATCTGCCGTCCTTATCGGTTTGATATTCCAGTATATTCAGAATCTTTTCATCCGGTATTTCGATTAGTTCAGTCTGCTCGGGCGGCTTACCGGGCTCCCGCTTGATTTGCATATGGGGATCCAACCAGTCCGCCTTGAAGCGCATATTCCTGAACATCGCCCGCTGTTTTTCATAAGACTGCCGAATCTGCCCGAGCCTGGCTTGAACTCCCCGTTCGGATTCCGCAGTTCCTGCACTTTGACTCCGCAGACCGGCCGAACCAATAAGAACAATAATCGCCAGAACCATATACTCAACCGGTATCCAACCTCTGCGCATGATAAATCCTTTCGAAAACAGCTACTACCCATCGATTTCGATTACTCGTTCAAGGTGCTGCTCTGGGGTGCATAACCCAAAATTAAGACGCGGATTCCAAAGAAATGTTACAGTTTTTATCGGTTTTCTGCAAGATTTCTACCCATAAACGATTGTTGCGCAGACATTTCTGATAGAAAAGCAACGTAATAGCTTAAATAGGCAGGTAGTTCTCAAACAAACTGTAATTTATGAAAGGATTACAGGTCTTTGCCCCGTGACAGGAGTTATCGCAAATCTTCAAACCAATTCTGCACTACGACTAACCGCACTTCTGGAAGCTCACCATAGGAGGAATGTTTTCCTTACTCGGCGGATTATTATATTTTTCCTCAGGGTCGCTCATTAGCGTCCCACCGTAAGATGTCCCTCACGGGACTTTCTCAGTATTTATTTCACGCCTTTGACCCGCATCTGCAGCCCATAGACTGAAGTTTGTGCCGTGATGAAGAGCATATGCCTGTCGGCGCCGCCGAAGGTGACGTTTGCCGTCCAGCCGGCTTGGATCGGGATATGCTCGATCTTTTCGCCGGCAGGATTAAAGACCGTAACGCCCCGGCCGGTC
>DQCG01000702.1:22446-24147 GCA_003533825.1 Phycisphaerales bacterium | reverse complement strand
CCATCAACGAGTGCAAGCGGCTCGCCGAGAGCACGATGACCGTTATCCTGGGCCGGCTAAGTGCATATACGGGCCGGGCGCTGAAATGGGACTGGGCCATGAAGGCCTCGAAGCTCGATTTGTCGCCGGAGAAATACGAACTCGGCGATCTGCCGGTAAGGCCGGTTTCTATGCCCGGCAAGACAAAACTGATGTAGCGGCAAATCGGTTCCGGCGGCAGTGCTTTTACGGAGCTTATTCGCCCGTGTTCGAGCGGCGTTTGAGAATTTCCGGGTGCAGGTATCCGTTACACGTGCGGTGTCCATCGGCGGCGAGCTTTTTCAACTCGGGTTTTATAACGCCGAATTTATCCATCGGGAAGTTCTTGAAACCGAGCATTCGGGCGGGCGAATCGGGCTTTACCTGAAAGTCGAGCTCTTCGGGATCGACGAACATCGGGTCGGCCTCGATCGAATGCGCATCCAGACCGACGGCCTGCCACTGTTGTAGGTTCATCCGGCGGATGCCCTCAAGCCTCGGATCCACCGAGCCCGGTACGAATTTTACAGAGGCACCTTCACCCGCATGGTAAAGATTGTAGTCCCAGTCCGCAATGTCGAGCGGCTTGGCCCGGATTCCCTGGTACGCGGCGCGGCCCTCGCTGAGAACAACGATGTTGTTTTTGAAGATGTCGCCTTTGTCGTCGAAGCAGACGTGGACATTAATCGAATCGAGGAAGATGTTGTTCTCGATCCGGCGGAAGAATCCCTCTCGAAGCTTCAGGCCGCAGCCCAGCGTCAGGTTGTTATAGATATAGTAGTTCGTCGAGCCGTCGTCCAGGTCGATGCCCCATGAATGTCCGCCGGCGTGCCAGAAACGGTTATTGCGAATGATGGTGGTTTTGTAGTTGTCCAGCCGGGCGCGTTTCTTCGCAAGTTTCTGTCCTGTGCTGTCCTGTGGATCGTGAAAAGGTTTGGTGCTATGGTGGCGCGTTTTCCAGTAGCGGTCGCGCCCCCAGGAATTGAAGGGGCCGTGGTCACCGGTTTCGATGACCGTATCGAAGACATCGTTGAATTCTATCACGTGCCCGCCCCAGCAGCCGTCGTTGACAGTGATGCCCGAGCGAGGGACGCTGAAGATTGTGCAGTGACTGACAGTGATATCTTCGGACATCGAGATAAAAACGCCGGCCGTCTGCTTGCCAACACGGCCGATATTATAAATGAGGCAATCGTGAACCCGGCAGTCCTTCGGATAGTCGGGGCTTTTCGGGCCGGGCGTGGTGTCAAAGTCATCCTCCGGCCAGTTATTGTCGTAGCTTATGGCCCCGCTTCGGACGGCCCGGTAGCTGCCGACCGAGCATACGGCGCTTTCACCCAACTTGTGAAATCGCGATCCGGCAACCCGGCAGCGGCGATTGTACCCGTCTAAGAACACGCCGTTGCCGCCGGACTGGTTGAAGAAACAGTTGCGAACCGAGCAATCCTCGGCGCCTTTGAATCGCACGGCGGCCAACCGGCAAATCGACCAGTCGCCGCGCAAGAGAGGCTCGTATTTGCCAAGGAATGTCCGGGCCGTGTGGATAAACTCGATGCCTTCGAGACTGATATGCCTGACCGGCTGCCCGGATGAACCGTCGAATACGAAGAGTTCTTCCAGGCCGGCGGTTTCGACTACGGCAGTTCGCATGTCCTCGCCCGGCGCGGGATAGAAATACAGCAC
>DQCG01000702.1:15185-22312 GCA_003533825.1 Phycisphaerales bacterium | reverse complement strand
AGCGTGCCCTTGCCGCGGTCGAAACCGGTAATCCTGTAGTGGATGCTCCCCCAGCGGTGAATATGGATCGCGTGCATGAAGCCGGTCTGTGGATTCTTCCAGCTTTTTGCTCGCCGGCAAAGATTCTCGTAGGAAGTCACGCCATCGAATACATAAGCATCGGGATCGCGATTGGGAAAGCGCGCCATCTGCCGGCGCAGACCGTTGACGAAGAGCTGATCGAAGGCATTCGAATTGATAATCCCCCTGTCGATTTTTGCCATTTGAATGCCGGCTTTGTCCTCTTGCCACTGAAGCGACAAGCGCCGGCCCCCGCTTATTCGGACCGGCTCTTTTCCATAAGCTTTGTAAACGACGGGATCATTCTGAGTCCCCGAATCTTCCGGAGTAAAGACTATGGTTTCAGCCAGATAATATGTCCCCCGGCGTAAATTGACGGCGACCGGCTCGGTGCCGGCGAGGCTACGAACGGCTTTCTGAGCTCGCTGAATTGTGGCAAAAGGCCGGGCAATCGTCCCGGGATTGGCATCGCTGCCGTCAGGCGAGACAAAGACCTCCGCTCCCGGCGCGACGGCAAATGTCACCGCCAGCAAAACAATGGCTAATATCGATTCTTTTCTCATGGTTCGTCAAACCTCCTGTGGCGATCTATTAATTTTCTCAGGCTTTACCCGGTAATTTCTTTTCCCAGGGATTGGCTTTTCGCGGCGTGTATTTGGGCCTTGCATCTTTTTCGGGCATGGTATCCACGACGGCCTGAAACTTCTCCATTGCAGCCAAATGTTCCGTATTCTTGCTTCCGACCAGATTCTTTTGCTCGAATGGATCGGATTTCAAGTCGTAAAGCTGTGAGATTTTCCGCTGCTCGCTCACCCATACTTTGTAGCGCTTGTCGCGAATGACCCGTTCGGTGTAATCAACCTTGCCGCGGACACCTTTCTGATCCAGCCTGGCCGCACCGTGCCCAAGGGCCATAATCCACTGACGGCGGGAATCTTCGGCCTTGCCGAGCAGAAGCGGAGCGATAGAGACACCGTCGATCTTCAGATCCTTCGGGACCTTGGCGCCGCCCAGTTCGACAAACGTCGGCAGCAGGTCCGAAAAATCGGTCAGCGCATCGGTGACAACTCCCTGCGGCACGAGACCGGGGCAGTTGACGATAAACGGGGCGCATACGCCGTTCTCGGTTTTTTTGGCCTTTCCGCCGCGGATTTTCCTGCCGTTAATCGTCCCGGTGTGTCCGGAAGCCGAGCCGTTGTCAGTCGTAAAGATGATAATTGTACGATCACGGATTCCCAATTTGTCGAAAGCCTTACAAAGTCTGCCGACAAGCAGGTCCGTATAATGGACCATGGCTTTATGTTTTTCGAGCTTTGTCTCGACATCGGGTTCGGCCGGCGTTGTCGTCGAAGGGCCGTGGGTCAATGCCATCGGGAAATAAAGCATCATTGGCTGATCTTTGTGTTCGGTCATAAAGCGGATAAGGTGGTCGGTATAAACATCCGGGCCGAATTTGCCGGCGTAGGTTTTACTGCCATCCTGCGGCGTATTGATATAAGCGTCCCAGTATCGTTCTGCGCTGGGTTTATTACCGGTCTCGTAGCCGGTCCACATGCACCAGTCGTCGAAGCCGTGCTTTTTCATCGCATCGGGTGTCACGCGAAAATCATTTATCTGCCATTTGCCAACCGCTGCTGTGGCGTATCCGGCGGTTTTCATAATACGGGCAAACGTCATATTCGACCTTAGCTTCCAGTCGAAATACCCCACTCCCCATCGCGGTACATCCCAGTGATTGACCCAGCCGGTACGCCAGGGATACTGCCCTGTGAGCAGCGTCGCCCTGCTGGGCGTGCACTGCGGCATCGAATAGGCATTCTCAAACCTCATGCCGGTTTTCGCCAGCGCATCAATGTTCGGCGTCTCGATATCCTCGGCGCCGTAGCAGCTTATCCATTCTTTGCCGAGATCATCAACCATGATAAAAAGGATATTTGGACGGACGTCTTTTTCCGAGGCCACTGAAATCCGCTGGAATCCAAGCCCGGCAGCGGAAGTCCCCACCGCCGCCAAAAAGCTGCGTCGCGTCAGTTTGATATTATCGGTTTGTTTTGCATTCTTCATTTGTTCAACAGCGGACATTTATTCCTCCTGCGTTTTTAATTCGGCTTGCCGGGTTAAATTTTATTCGTATGAATATACCAAATTTGTTCGGTCCCGGCAACGGATTTACGGCATGGGCGGAGAGCATGAAAGATCGGTATTTTTGTTCAAACAAATCCTGCCGATTGGTAGTATTAGACAACAAAGACTTTTGTTAAGAAAATCAGGAAATCCGAATATGAAACTTAGAGCACACTCAACTGTTTCACGATGGCTGCCGCTTGCACTTCTTTTTGTTGCCGTCGCGATCGGCGGCACTTTGGTTCCGCCGCATAAAGCTAAAAGTCCGCTTAAAACAATGATTATCGATGATTTTTCCTCAGCCGGTTCGAAAAAAAGTTTCGGCATCAACTGGCAGTTTGTCAGCGACCGGGTAATGGGCGGAGACTCATCCGGAAAAATCGAGTTTGTAAATGAAGATGAGCGTTCTTCTGTGCACATGGCCGGCGCGGTATCCCTGGCCAATAACGGCGGTTTCATCCAGGCCAGAACGAGCTTTAATCCGGAAGGCAGAAGTTTTGACGCTCGCCGGTTCGCCGGCATTAAACTCGACGTTAAGGGCAATGGGCAAACATATGCCGTCAACCTGCGAACAGCAGAGACACGGCTGCCATGGCAGTACTACCAGGCGGTTTTTTCCACAAACCGAAAGTGGCAGGAAATCAAGATTCCGTTTACACTATTTAAGCCGTATTCTCTGAAAAGTCCGCTCAATACCAGGACGCTGAAAAGCATCGCCGTCGCGGCCATGGGCAGAGAATTCCAGGCGGATATTTTTGTGGATGAAATTGCTTTCTATGGGGACAAGACCATGTACAACAAACTAACCCCCGAAGAAGAACGGATTATCGTTCATAAGGGAACCGAAAGGCCTTTCACGGGCAAATACGACAAGCACTTCGAAGAAGGAGTATATACCTGCAAACGTTGCGGCGAAGAGCTGTTCGATTCGTCCTCCAAATTCAAGTCATCGTGCGGCTGGCCGAGTTTTGACGACCAGAAGGCCGCGGCAGTCACAAAACAGCCCGACGCCGACGGCCGTCGGACGGAAATCATCTGCACCAACTGCGGCGGTCATCTCGGGCACGTCTTTACCGGCGAGGGATACACGCCCAAGAATACCCGCTATTGTGTGAACTCGGTCTCGATGGATTTCGCTCCGGCGGAAAAAAACCGAACCGAACGGGCGATTTTGGCTTCGGGCTGTTTCTGGGGTACGGAGTATCACCTCCAGAAGGTCCCCGGCGTTATCTCGACAGCGGTCGGCTACACCGGCGGTAATGTTGACAATCCGACCTATAAGCAGGTGTGCACGGACAAGACCGGTCACGCCGAGGCGGTCGAAGTTATCTACGATCCGTCAAAAACAAGCTATGAAGAACTGGCCCGGCTGTTTTTTGAGACGCACGACTTTACACAGTTGAATCGCCAGGGGCCCGACATCGGAACGCAATATCGCTCGGGCATTTTCTACCTTGACGAGAAGCAGAAGGACGCCGCAACGAAACTAATCGAGACGCTCAAGCAAAAAGGCTTCGACGTTAAAACCGAAGTAACGCCGGAGGGAAAATTCTGGCCTGCTGAAAACTACCATCAGGACTACTACAAAAACAACGGCAAGACGCCTTACTGCCATATTTACAGAAAGATATTCTGATTCCCGGCGATGCCCCATTTTAGCTCGTGCCTCGTCTTCGCTCGGCATGAAGAAAGTCCTTTCTTCACCCTGAGCGGAGCCGAAGGGCCGCCTGCCGGGGAACAGATTACCTGATTTTGTAGCTTATCGACATACCGTCCTTTTTCTCCATAGAGGCCCGGATAATGACCGTGTCGTAGTCGGGACTGTTTTGGATATAATCCAGAAAATCCTTCATAGCCCTGGCGGAACGAATCACGTTGTCGCCTACAACCACGGCGCCCGGTTTGAGCTTCGGCTCAATCAGTTTGAGATATTTCATGTAATCCTGTTTCACAGCATCGATGAAAACGAAATCGAATTCGCCTTCGAGCGTCGGCAGCGTCTTAAGGGCATCGCCTTCTATGCAGGTCACCGTATTTTCCAGGCCGACCTTCTGCAGATTATCCCGGCACACTTTGGCGCTTCGAGGATCGATTTCGAGCGTGTAAAGGTGCCCGCCGGTCCTCTCGAAGCCGATTCCCATGTTGATGGCTCCGAATCCGCTGGCCGATCCGACTTCGATACCGCGTTTGGCTCCCGAGCTTTCGACCAGAATCCGCAGCATCATGGCATCACCGACCGTCGTGTTCAGACCGGTCCGGCGGAAGTTCTTGACAAACTCATTGCGGAACTCATCGCTCTTTTTGTTTTGCTCGCCTGAATACACAAGAATCCCATTAAAACCAATCAGAGTGATACATACAACCAGAATCAACAGTCTACAGCATTTCATAACGATCTCCTAAATATGGGGAAGTAATAATATTTCAACCGTCCTTCTCAATCGAGACTTCACACAAGGCAGTACCATCTACAATCATCGTGTCACTATCAGGCCCGCCAAAATACCAAAAATATCTTGATATTGCAATTTTATTAAAGTGATTTTACCGATTACATACCATTATCTGCTCAATATTGTCTGCAAAGTCTCCGATATTGAATTATAGCGTGCTGCAAGTTATAATTTGTATGCAGGACGTCCGGAATGGTTGCTTTATTCGTGAAATATTATGATTAGGAACATAGAAAACCGTATTAGTCTCGAGGCCTCGCAGATCAATGCCTGAGAACTTGAAGAAAATAAGCCGAAATTTGTCGGATATCTCGACCTGGTTGAAATTTGACAGGATTCCCTGGGTGATTGCGGGACCCTGCAGCGCCGAGTCCGAACAGCAGGTTCTATCAACCGCGCGAGAGTTGGCGAAGAGTCCCCATGTGAAGGTTTTTCGCGCCGGCCTGTGGAAACCCCGTACGCGCCCGAACAGCTTTGAAGGTGTCGGCGAGGTCGGCCTAAAATGGCTAAGGGCAGTTAAGGCCGAGACTTCTCTGCCGACCACGACCGAAGTAGCAAACGCACGCCATATCGAGCTTTGTCTCGATAATGACGTTGACATCCTCTGGATCGGAGCGAGAACGACGGTAAACCCGTTCATGGTGCAGGAGATAGCCAACGCCCTGAAAGGGGTTGATGTGCTGGTTCTTGTGAAGAATCCCATCAATGCGGAGCTTGGTCTCTGGCTGGGGGCGATCGAGAGGTTGTATCAAGCCGGCATAAAAAAAATCGCCGCCATACACCGGGGCTTCTCGACTTTCGTGGAGATGGAATACCGCAACAGTCCGAACTGGCGGATTCCTATCGAGCTGAAAAGGCTTCTCCCGAACCTGCCGATTATTTGCGATCCGAGCCACATAGGCGGCAGCCGGGATTACATTGAACCCATCTCCCAGACTGCGTTGGATTTGGGTATCGAGGGTCTCATGATAGAGACTCACATCGATCCCGACAGTGCGTTGAGCGATTCGAAGCAGCAGATTACGCCCAAAGTACTGATCGAGCTGCTCGACAGGCTCAGGGCACGAAACACAACGATAACGGACAAACAGGTAAAGGCGAAAGTAGCCCGCCTGCGTACCGAGATCAGTCACGTGGATTCGCGAATCATGCAGGACTTGGCCGAGCGGTTCAGGTGGGTCGAGGAGATAGGCAAGCTCAAGCAGCAGCACAGTATCTCAGTGCTTCAGATTAACCGGTGGGAGAACCTTCTGAAGGACCACATAGCCAAAGCAAAGCACCTTGACCTGGACGGTGAATTCATCAAGGCCGTATTCGAGCTAATTCATGCCCAAGCCGTAAAAAGGCAGTTGCAGGATTA
The DNA here is from genome assembly GCA_003533825.1 of Phycisphaerales bacterium. GTDB lineage: Bacteria > Planctomycetota > Phycisphaerae > Sedimentisphaerales > Anaerobacaceae > JAFGPJ01. Next base: position 16,315 of record DQCG01000702.1, on the reverse strand, counting down.
ACCGAAATCCGCGTCCGGCACCTCGCGGACGGATGGACTTACCTGGAAGTAATCTTTTCTTTCAAAGCCAAACGCCCCGGCGATGATACTGCTCGGGAAGGTTTCACACTTGTTACGATAGTCGCGCACGTTCCCGTTGAAGAAACGGCGGGCGGCCTGAATGCGGTCCTCGGTATTGACCAGCTCCTTTTGCAGCTCCAGGAAATTCCGGTCGGCTTTGAGCCGGGGATAGTTCTCGACAACGCCTAAAAGCTGCTGAAGGGCGCCTACCAACTGGATTTCGTTCGCGGCCTGCTGCTGAACGGCTCCCCGGCTGGCCAGGCATTGAGCACGCAGTTGAGTGACACGATCGAAGATTTCCTTTTCATGCGCCGCGTATCCTTTGACCGTGGCTACCAGGTTGGGTATCAAATCGTACCGGCGCTTGAGCTCCGTGTCGATATTCCCCCACGCATCCCGAATGCGGTTCCGCAGAGCGACCAGCGTATTGTACGTCAGGACAACGTAAACGATCGGCAGAAAAAAGACGACACCGATTACAATCAGCAGCGGCCCCATAATTACCTCCCTGTAAACAGATAGTCCGGCAGCAGGGACCGGACGGTGACGAGTCGTTTCAGATTCGGTTCTATTTGCCCCGGCGACAACCTAGAGTTGAACGAGACCGCCAGCGCCGTGTCCTCAATTTCTATGCTCAGATCGGAATTGGACAGGAGATACTCGATCATCCTGGCGTTGCACACATCGTATGCGAATTTCTTATTCTTCGAGCGGACGCAGAACTTACGGCTGAATTCATGCGACTCGAAATCGATGTCATCATACCCGACGGCCTGGGCGATCTTCGAGAATATCCCCTCCGGGCCGATAATAAGCTCCGGAAAAGATACCCGCAGGTGGAGTATAAAGAACGACAGGTAGTGGTGGTGTGTGTTCTTGCCGGAGCCGGTTCTGTAATGGTAGTCGAACAGCAGTACTTCATGCCCCTGGTAGCCGCCGGAGAGGACATTGAACGCGTAGCGATTCGAGCCTCGCCGAAGTTTGTCTAGGAAACGATAGCGCTTGGGCATGTACCTGTCCTTATGAGGCATAAATTGCAGGCCGAGCTTCGCTGCCACGGCGGCCATTGC
>DQCG01000702.1:0-15151 GCA_003533825.1 Phycisphaerales bacterium | reverse complement strand
ATTGCAATAAAGCCGAAAATAACCAGAGGTTGCACTTTTCTATCCCTTTAATCTAATCATAAATTAGTAACGTGTCGAGGGCGTCCCGCCCTCGAATCGCGGGCAAGATGCCCGCGACACAGGATTATAATCCATTCATTGATTATTGACAACATACCTTTACTCATCATAATGTAATACCAGATAGCAGTTAGGAATGGGCATTATAATGTCGGAGAATATCTGTTAATAGCAGGATGTAATCATGAATTCGAAAGACAAGGTCGAATACAAAACAACCATAGCCAACGAACACTGGCGCAACGAGGAGTTTCAATGGGCAAGGATTCTTTCGGAGGGCAACCCGGCTAAGGGGATGGTCCTGCTGTATATACAGAAGGCATGTACCGCCTTTCACGAGTTCGAGCCGGCCTTCAAGGCTGGTGCTATAAAGCCGGGACAAGTTGAGTTCTTCCGCCGGCGGCTGGCAGCAAGAGTAAAACACGTATTAGTGACAATGCAAAACAATGCACTTGATAAAATCAATGGAGCTGTCGAATTGAACAGGATTCTGGAGTCTATCGAATCGGCCGAAACCGTGGACGAGCTGGCCGAAATCACCGAGAAACTTCATGCCGTCAATCACACGCTCCTGGATTCTCTGGAAGGGAGATAGATTATGAAAGATATTACGCGTCGTGATTTTATGAAGGGTGCAATTATCGCCGGAGCGGCTTTACCGTTTTCACGAGTGCGAGGAGCGAATGAGCGCATCCGCGTCGGGGTGGTCGGTCTTGGCGGCCGGGGTATCGGAGCCCATGTACCATCCTTCGAGAACCAGAAGGACGTGATTGTTGTAGCCGTAAGCGATCCGGACCGGGAGCGTATGGGCAAGGCGGCCGGGACAATCAAGTCAAAGTTCAACCACGGCGTCGAGCAATACGTCGATATGCGTCAGATGTTCGACCGTAAGGATATCGATGTAATCGGCAACGCCACGCAGAACTACTGGCACGGACTCAGCACAATCTGGGCGTGCCAGGCGGGAAAGCACGTCTACGTCGAGAAGCCACTCTCCCATTATATATGGGAAGGCCGGCAGATGGTCAACGCCGCTCGAAAGTACGGCCGTATAGTGCAGTGCGGCACGCAGCACCGCTCGGAGAATTTAATCATCCAGGCCATTAAATGGATCCGAGAAGGCCATCTCGGCAAAATCAAGTATATCACCACCTTTGCCAACAAGCCGCGTGTATCGTGCGGCAAGCGCGACACGCCGCTGCCGATTCCCGATACGGTCGATTATGATCTCTGGTGCGGCCCGGCGAAAAAAGTGCCGATCTATCGCGACCGGCTCCAGTACGACTGCAGCTTCGATTTCAACACCGGCGACGGCGAGTCCTGCAATCAGGGCGTGCACGAGGTGGACGTAGCCCGCTGGTGCCTGGGCGAGAAGATGCTGCCACGCCGGGTGATGAGCATCGGTGGCCGGTTCGTATTCAACGATGCATGCGATGTCCCCAATACGCAGATTATCTATTACGATTTTCCGACGGCACCGATACTTTACGAGGTCCATAATTTATTCAAGGCGAAGGATTCGAAGGAAATGCCTAATTTCCGTGGCGAGCGCGTGGGAGTAATCGTCAATTGCGAGGGCGGATCGGTAAGTCTTTATCGCGGCATCGCCTTGGATAACGAAGGAAAACAAATCAAGACGTTCAGTGGCCGCGGCGACCATTTCGTTAACTTCATCGAAGCGGTTCGCAGCGGCCGGCGTGAAAATCTTAATGCCGAGGTGCTCGAAGGCCACCTCTCGACCGCCGTCTGCCATACCGGCAACATTTCGTACCGGCTCGGCGAGAAGGCCACCAAGAGAGAGATGCTGAGCCAGGTCCGGGATGTGCCGCTTTTTGGCCAGATGCTCGACCGAATGTTGGATCACCTCGCGGCTCACGAAATCGGTGTTAACGACAGGACGGTTACGCTTGGGCCATGGCTCCTAATCGACCGGGAAAACGAGCGTTTCAAGGACAGCGAGCCGGCCAATCATTTAGTCCGCGGCTTTTATCGTGAGCCGTACATTGTGCCTCCCTTGGGGACACCTTAGGTGGGATCTGTCAGGATGAGCAAAAAAACATAAGCCGGCGGTTAGAGAATATTACAAATGCCTTATCACTAACCGCCGACTATCTATAAAAGTTGCTTACTTAACTTGTATACTCGGCTGCGACGCCCTGGCCTTATTCGCGGCCGGATCAGCCTTAACAATTTCGAGCAGCTCGATCTCGAAGATCAGCGTGGAATTGGCCGGAATGCTCGGCCTTCCGCGCTGCCCATAAGCGAGATTGGCGGGTATATAAAGCTCCCACTTGCCGCCTACTTTCATAAGCTGGAGGGCTTCCGTCCAGCCTTTTATGACTTTTGTGACACCGAACTCGGCGGGCTGATTACGTTTATAAGAGCTGTCGAATTCCGTGCCGTCAATCAGAGTGCCGCGGTAGTGGGTCTTGACTTTATCGTCCGCGGTGGGAGTATTTCCCGTACCTTCGGTGACGACTTTATATTGCAGACCGCTCGGCAGGACCTTCACGCCTTCCTTCGCCTTGTTCGCTTCAAGATATGCAGTGCCTGCGGCAAGGTTTGCAGCAGCCTCTTTTGCCTGCTTGGCGGCCATTTTCGCCCTCATTTTCTGCTGCCAGGCCGTATAAACCTGCTTCATTTCAGCCTGGCTAAGCACCAATTTATTGCCTTCAAAAGCATCTTTCAGTCCCATCATCAGCGAATCGAGATTCACCTCTATGTCCTGACTCTTGAAATTCCCGGCAATTTGGGTCCCTATTATGTAGCTGACTTTTTCCACTTCCGTCTTCAGTGTCTCCGCTTTCGGGGCAGCGGCAACAACTGTAGCTTGCGGTTCTTGAACATCCTCTTTGGCGCCTTCCTGTGCTGCATAAACCGACATTACAGTCAAACAAACCAACGCCATCATCACAATGTAGCTTCTCGTTTTCACTATTATCTCCTTTTCAGATTAAAAAAAATGTCGTATTTCAAATCTACCTACGACCCTATCTACACACTACTTTACAAGAATTTGACATTCTACCAGAAAATCGGACGAAAAGAAAGGTGTTTTTTGGCCATATGCCTACATTGCAGGAACGTACATAAATTCAAAGATCAGGTCGTGGATCAGTTTGTGAAAAAATAGCCACTTTTCTGCTCGATTTTGGCTCTTTGATAAGTAAAGATAGGCGAAAAAGCGAATTTTTTAACTTGACAACGGTTATTTACCGAAGTATACTCTATGTATGCCAAATCTATCGTAGATGATGCTACAAAAGAAGTACTATGGCAAAAAGCCACAGAAGATGGTAAAATCCAGCTGCTGTAATGTTGGGACGACTCGTCGGTCTCAAAGGTGGTAAGGCACGAGCAAGGAAGTTATCTGCCAAAAGGCGCAAGGAAATTGCCAAAGTTGCTGCTCAGGCAAGGTGGCAGAATAATGACTAAAGTTGTTTGAAAGCGAGGTGTTTGCCATGAAACAGAATCCAGAAACAAAAAAATTAGAAGATTTATATAACAGGCATTTTGTTCCCGAAGAAATAGATGAAAATGATGAAAACGTATCACTTTTACAACCATCACCATTGAAGTATGTAGATAGCTTTACAACATATGGAATTTCTGATGATTTGCTTATATATAAAGGTAATCGTTAATGCCAAACTGGAATGACGTGCAAAAGGAGTTGCAAGAGTATAATATTAAGGCTGTTAAAGCTCTTGATTTAGTTCGTCGTAAGTACCTTACTCAACTCCATAAACACACAGGCAGAAACATAATAGCATACTATTCAGGTTTTTTAAGCAAGCCCAATATAGTTCAATCCAGTATTAATGACGAAGATAAAAATGGTTTTATGTCAGCCATTCATCGTCTTGATAAAACTAAGGGACTGGATTTAGTGCTACATACCCCAGGAGGTAATCTTGCTGCTACAGAGTCAATTGTAGATTATCTAAGGCGCATATTTCGCAAAGACATTCGTGCTATTGTCCCACAAATTGCGATGTCTGCTGGCACGATGATGGCTTGTTCATGTAAAGAAATAGTAATGGCAACCCATTCTTGTTTGGGGCCGATAGACCCTCAATTAAGGGATGTTCCAGCAGAAGGTGTTATACAAGAGTTTAGGCGTGCTTGCCGAGAAATTAAGAAAGATCCTTCAAAAATCCCGTTATGGCAATCTATAATTGGGCAATATCGCCCAACCTTTTTAAGCCAATGCGAAAATGCAATTCAATGGTCAAAGGAATTTGTCGAAAATCAGCTAAAGTCTGTAATGTTCGACGGTAAGCCAAATTCTGCGAAACGTGCTAAAAAAGCTGTCAAAGAGCTTAGTGATTATTCTGGTAATAAGGCCCACGACAGACATATTCATATAGATGAGTGTAGAAAAATTGGCCTTAACGTCTTATCGCTTGAAAAAGATGACCGATTCCAAGATTTAGTTCTAACTGTACATCATTGTTATATGCATGTATTTCAAAATGCTCTTGCTTATAAAATAATAGAAAATCATCTGGGGATAGCATTGGTGAAAAACGTTGTCCCTAAAAGAAAATAATTTTCTAAAGAACCTCTTGACATAACTTGATCGCCCAAGCAAATGGTCAGTATGAATAAGCTGACCATACAAAAGCGTGTTCAAATCTTAGCGTCACTTGTTGAGGTTAATTCCATCCGCTCTACAGTCCGCATGACCAGTGCAGCAAAAATACGGTTGCCAAATTCTTGCGAGATATAGTCCAATTCTGCGAGCTACATCACAATAAAGTCATGGTCAATTTGCTATGCAAACGGATGCAAGTTGATGAAATCTGGTCGTTCTGCTATGCCAAGAAAAAGAACGTGCGGGTATTTTTAACTTGGATTCCCATTTTGCGATCTTTTTGCAAAATGGGGTCCCTCTCCGCATCCCCTTTATCTCTGCGGCAAATTCTATAGTCGAAAATGCCTTTTTCACTTCATATTTAAGCCCCGGCTGCGTAGGTAGTCTTTCAGTTCGGGTATATCGATAGTATGGAAATGGAAAACCGAGGCGGCAAGCAGAACGCTCGCTCCGGCCTCGACGGCCTCGTAGAAATGTTCCAGCTTGCCCGCTCCTCCCGAAGCTACAATCGTGGCCGAACAGGCATCTGCCATCGCCTTGATAACCGGAAGGTCGTATCCTGTTTTAGCTCCGTCCCCGGCCTTGCTGGTCGGCAGGATGACGGGCACGCCGTAGCCGTCGACTTTCTTCGCCCACTCTATGGCGTCGGCGCCGGTGGCGGTCCTGCCCCCGTCGATATAGACTTCGTAGCCGGAGGGCAATGAATCGTTCTGATCCACGTCGATGGCGACCGTAACCTTATCGGCACCTAATTCGGCAATCATTTCCTTAATGATCTCGGGCTTTCGAAAAGCGGCACTGCTCGTGGATACTTTGTCGGCACCGGCGCCGATTACTTCGGCCGCCGAGGCAACGTCGCGAATGCCCCCGCCTACGGTGAACGGGACCGTCGCGGCGGTGGCGACATTTTTCACCACTTCGAGCATGGTCGGGCGATTTTCGACGGTTGCGGTTATGTCCAGCAGGGCAAGTTCATCCGCTCCGGCCGAACAATAGGCCTTCGCGCACTGCACCGGATCGCCGGCATCGCGAATATCTACGAAATGAACCCCCTTAACTACCCGGCCGTTCTGCATATCCAAACATGGCATAATACTGATTTGATTACCTGTGGCAGAGCTATCCATATTTCTTCCTTTACTGATTGTAAGTGAATATTTCTTTGTTAAATCCATTCCAAAATTGTGTCCGGATTATAACCGAACACAGTTAAATTTCAAGCTCTTTAGTTCACATGCTTTACAAGTAGCCTTTATGATGTTTCAAATTTTGAAATCAGGTCAAAGTCAAATGTTCCCCTTAGATTGATTGGCTTTTTTTATCTTTATTTTCTGCGTTTTAGAGCAGAAAAAGGCTGATTGGGAAAAATTTTCAAAAATATTTGATTTTTGTCTTGACAATTTTATTTATGTCAAATATATTTGCTATTATTCAAATTAGGAGACGGCAAATATGACAACATCAAATGGAAAAAAGAAAGGCAGACGAAAGAAGACCACAGCAGAGCTTACCGAGGCGGAATGGGAGATAATGTCAGTGGTATGGGAAAAAGAGCCCTGTGCGGCCGGAACCGTGCAGGAGGCATTGGCCAGGAGCAGGGATTGGGCCTACGCCACGGTCAAAATCACGATGGACCGCATGGTCAGGAAGGGCTTTCTGGAAATCAGCAAGATTCGGAACCTCCAGCTTTTCCGTTCCTGTATTAGCGAGGTAGAGGCCAGGCGAGGAGAGCTCCGGAAAATGCTCAAGCGGGGTTTTGGCGGGGCATTAACGCCGATGCTGAAGTTCCTGATCGAACACGAGGGGCTCTCAAAAGAAGAAGCGGCACAGCTTCGTGAGTTTGTAAACAAGGCCGGAAAAAGCAAAGACTAAACCAGTGGATTCATGGGGGGCAGGAGATCCACCAATGAACCAGATAATTAACAATTCTCTGATAGGCTTGAACGAAGTCGGCGGCGTATTTTACGATTATGCCGCAAACGTTTTTATCCAGTCGGCTCTTTTGGTAATTCTGCTGTTTGCCATCGACCTGCTGCTGCGCAAACGGGTGCGTGCCATCTTTCGCTATTGCGTATGGCTGCTCGTGCTTGTAAAACTCATTTTGCCTCCCATGCTGTCTCTGCCGACGGGGATCGGATATTGGATCTGGGGCCAGATCCCTGCCGCCTCGAACAGGGCATTCGATTCTGTTGCCCTCGAACAAGTTGGGCCATCAGGCGAAATGGCTCAGGTTAGACCTGCTGAAAATATTGCCCGAGATGAACCTGCGATGGCACGGCTTCAATCAGCCCTGACTCCCCTGACCTGGCAGGCTGTTGTGTTTCTCTTGTGGCTGGCGGGTGTATTGGCCTTTTTAGCTGTGCTCGTTCAGCGAATCAGGTTTGTTAAAGGTCTCGTCGCGGCAAGTTGCCCAGTTAGCGACGAACTACTCGGCCTGCTGGAACAATGTCGCCGGCAGATAGGTGTTCGCCGGGACATAAAGCTGCGACTATCAGAAGCTGTACCGAGTCCGGCGGTTTGCGGGCTTCTCAGACCTACGATATTGATGCCGACGTCTCTCGTTGAGAAGCTGTCGCCGGAAGGGTTGAGGGCAACTTTGATTCATGAGCTTGCCCATATAAAAAGAGGCGACTTATGGGTCAATTTCGTACAGACTTTTTTGCAGGTTGTGTACTTCTACAATCCATTCGTGTGGTTCGCCAATTCTGTCATACGCAAGGTATGTGAGGAGGCAGTCGACGAGACTGTCCTGGTAGCCCTTGGCGGCCAGGCCAAAGACTACAGCAATACCCTCATCGATATTGGCGAGATGGTTTTTTGGAAAGCCGACTTAGGCCTGCGCCTCATTGGCGTGGCCGAATCAAAAAAAGCTTTACAGTGGAGGATCAGACACATGTTAAATCGACCAATACCAAAAAGTTCGAAGTTGGGAGCACTTGGCATAATTGTAATCTTTACTATTGCCGCTGTTCTGCTCCCCATGGCCAGAGCCCAAAAGCCGGGCGAACACAGGGAACCTGTCGCCAGCGAGAATGAACAAAAGCCCGCTAAAACACTGCACCAAGCCGCGGAAGATGGGGACTTAGCTAAAGTCAAGAGGCTCATTGCCGAAGGCGCAGACGTGAACGCCAGTGACCAAGAACACAAAGATAAGGTGACACCTTTGTGCGTTGCTGCCGGAGAAGGCCATGCCGAAATAGTGAAAATCCTTCTCGAACGCGGAGCTAAGGTTGATGCCAACGACTCTCACGGCTACACCCCCGTCTTTTATGCCATCTGGATTGAAGACGAGCAGACGGTTAGAACCCTGATCTCGGCCGATGCGGATGTCAATGTAGAACCAAAAGACGACGTTTCCCCTCTCTACTATGCCATCTGGCAAGGTCATGCAGGGATCGTTAGAGCACTTCTTGATGCCGGAGCCAAGGCCGAACCCAGAGACTTCAAGGGGTGGTCTGCATTACAGTTTGCCCTGGAGCAAGGCAATCCCGATATTGTAACGCTCGTGGCGGATATAGACGATAAAGAACCGGCTCTTCACAAGAGCGCCCTCAGAGGCCATCTTTCGGAACTAAAGGAACGACTCGAGAAAGGTGCTGAGATAGATCAAAAGGACGGAATGGGACGAACGCCCATCTATTACGCACTGGCAGGAGGCCAAAGCGAGACGGCTAAGTTCCTTCTCGACCGAGGGGCGAGCATGAATCTAAAGACAGAAACACAGCGCACCCTTTTGCACCAGGCTAGCCGAGCCGGTTTACTGGACATCGTCCGGTTGCTCATCGCAAGAAATATGCCCGTAGACGCTGTTTCTCGCCCCCAAAATACTCCACTGCACGAGGCGGCCGGTGCCGGACATAAAGAAATCGTTGAACTTCTCATATCCAAGGGGGCCTCAATAGACAGCAGAGCCGGGGGCAATCGCACACCCCTGTACATGGCGGCAACCTTCGGCAAGGCCGACATTGTTGAGCTTCTGATTTCCAAAGGGGCAGACATCAACGCAGCAGACAGGCGAGGTCGCACGCCATTAGCTATGGCCAAGCAGAGAAAACACAGTGAGGTTGTCAATATCCTGCACCAACATGGGGCCACGGAAACCCTGCATGGAGCTGTTACTTCAGGCAATATCGACGAGGTCAAACGACTCCTTTCCGAGGGACATGATGTCAATTCTCGGGACAGCAAAGGCCAGACTCCGCTTCATTTGGCAGCCATGCACGGCCAAACAGAGATAATGGAATTACTTATCGCCAAGGGAGCGGACATCGAAGCTGAGGATAAAGGGGAAAATACGCCTCTTCGCGGTGCAGCAGTCAGAGGTAAGAAGGAAGTCGTGGAGTTGCTCCTCGACAAAGGTGCGGACATAGACAATAAGGGTCCACTGGCTCTTACGGCCGGTTATGGTACTACCATTCATTTTGATGTCATTCGACTACTTATCGACAGGGGAGCGAATATTGAATGGCGCGGCAGTGCTGACTGTACACCCCTGCAGACCGTTGTAGAAGTCGGTCGCAAAGAAGTGGCGGAGTTGCTTGTAACCAGCGGAGCCAAAATCGATGCTGCCCCCAGCAAATTCTATGGTACGACTTATCACCAGGCCATGAGAGGGGACCATCCGGACATGGTCCGCTGGTGTCTGTCAAAGGGCATGGATATTCCTCCCCTGCATCAGGCGGCTTACTTCGGGGAAGCTGACAAAATCCGATCCCTTTTGAATAAAGGGGCCGACGTAAATAAAGAGGATATAACAGGATTTACCACTCTGCATTGCGCGATGTTCGGAAAGCATAAGGATATAGTAAAGTTGTTGATAGACAGGGGGGCGGATGTAAGGTCCAGTAACGCAAGTAATGCGTCACTCTTGTTCTGGGCCTGCGGCCTATCTGGTGATCTGGATATTGTCAAGCTGCTCGTAGAGAATGGTGCTGAAGTAAATGGCCGAGGATTCGAGGGCATGAGGTGGGGCTCGATCATTTTTGGTAACTACAGTAGTTTGCATCGTGCCGCCCATTTAGGGCACGCTCATATCGTTGAGTATTTCTTGGATAAAGGTGCTGATATCAACGTGACTTGCACGCGAGGGGAGGCAGGGCTCACGCCTCTTCACTTTGCCGCTAGAAGCGGCCGTGCGAATGTTGTCAAAGTCCTGATTGCTAAAGGGGCTGACGCGAACCTAAGGAGCAAGCAAGGCTATACTGCCCTTGATATAGCGAAACAAGAAAACCACCCGGAGGTCGTTAGTATTCTCCGCCAGCATGGGGAGGAATAATGTCTATTGATTCGTTATGGATTAACAGAACCGGGCGAGGGAATTTCGGCTTGCCAGTTTACCGGGTCGTTTCCGTAATCGGCGGGGTTAATCCGGCTTAATGAGTATCCGATGCCATCCGGTTCTACGGGCCACGGGTCGGCACCGATCGGGTGGGAACCGTCGCTGTAATTGACTCGGTCGATGCGAATCCACTGGCGCCGGCTCGGGTCGGTGTCGACGTCGCCGGGCATGCTGAACTGGATTTTCTCGCCTCCATTGTCGAGCTTGCCTTCGGCCCACTCGAATACCTGCACGCCGTCGGGGACATTAAACATTTTGGCAAATTCTCCCCAATCTCCGACCAATAACAAGTACTCGCCGGGGGCCAACGTGGCCGGCGAATCCGCTGGGAAGAAAAATTCTATCCCCGGATTGTCGGGATCGTCGGTAAATCGCCAGGGCTCGGCAGTGACGTAATCATACAAAACTACGGTAGAGTCGCTGACGTTTAGAAGCTCGACGTACTCGGCGTCGCCGTTAACGGGCGGATTGTACATAATCTCATCGATAACGACAGGTCCGACCTTCGGATAGGAGTTTTCGACGCCCGGCGTGTTTTCGCTCATCGCTACGAAGTTGTAAGAACCGGTGCTCTTTTTATATCTGCCGAAAGACACGCCGGTGGCGGAGGCTCCGAACTTTTCGGTGTTGCTGTAACCGGTAAGCTCGCCGTTTGAGCCGGAGTGCAAATACAAAGTCTCGCCGTTCTCACTGAGTCCGAAAGGACTATGAGAGCCGGGTGTGGCCGGATTGCCGAAATGAAGGTCTTCGTAGAAAACGATGTAGCCATAGGGTTCTATAATCGTGGTATCGGGGATTTCGTATTTCTTAAGGTCCTGCTCGTCGTCGCTTAGGAACCAGCCGCCTATGTTGACGGCGTGGCCGTTCGTGTTGTAGAGCTCTATCCAGTCGGGGGCCTCTGCGTGTGAGTGGGCGAGAATTTCGTTGATGATAACGCCGCCAATCTCCGGGGGCCGGCCTGTGTTATCGGCGCCGGGTGAGCCGCCCGGTGCGGTGCTCGGGCGCCAGGTGTTCTTGTCGGAGTAAGCGTTCGGGTCGGTGTTAAGCGGGTCTATCACCACGAGCGAGAAATCCATGCCGTCGGTGATGTTAAACCAGTTGTCGCTGTACTTGAAGTTATGGATAGTCGAGCCTGCCGCGTCCACCAGCTCGATGCGTTCGCCGCCGTTGTTAAGGCTGCCGAAGTACTCGCCGGCGATATTCAAATCTGTGCCGTACTTGTCTGTGAAAGCATCTATGTCCTCGACAACGAGAATGTACTGGCCGGGTGCAAGGTCCACGTCGCCGAAGGTAAATTCGACTCCGTTGCTAAAGCTAACATAATTGAGGTTTATGCTTTGTGCGGCGATATTTTTCAGCTCGATGAACTCGGTGTTAGGATCGTTGAGTATATTTATATTCTCCGGATTGTACATAATCTCCGTAATGCGCAAGTTCTCCGCTACCGGTCCGACGGCATAGATTGCCTCGTTCAAGGCGCTCCATGTGGTGCCGCTTAAAACGCGTGCCTTAACATGGGTGCTTTTGGTCAGGGTGACAGAGCCGTTGTATACGCTTGCCGCGGAGCGGTTGGCGGAACCGCCGGGCAGGCGGGGGTCTGCGCCGTTAAGCGAGTACCATATCGTGCCGGAGGCGGTCATTGTCAGCCTGCCGTTGGTATTGACGTGGCCGCCGTGCTGGTTGACGCCGTTAATACGAAAGACCGGCGCGCTTATGTTGGGGTAGAGGTTGGCGCTCTTGAGATAATTAAGGACGGTGTTTGAGCGGCCAGGTAGATAGCTGTTCAGCTTGCTGTTGGCGGTTTTGAGCCAGTCCTCGCGTGTGTACGGCGTGGATCTCCGGTTGTCGCCCCATCTGGCGGACTCGCCGACAATGGCCCGGTCGAGCTGGTTCATTCGGGCTTGAAACATTTGAGCCGAAGCCGGGTAAGAGAGCGGGCCGCCGTTGAAGAAATTACGGTGTATGTGGTCGGCAAATCTCATTCGGTACTCGGCGCTTCCATCAAGCTTGCCGTGAATATCAGATGGGCTTTCGCCTACATCGTTGCCACCTTCGATTGTGTGCTCGGCGTCCCATGAATGGAAGCGCCATCTTCCGTCCGTATGATTGAGATGGGTTGCGTACCAGTTCTTGTGTGGCCAGTCGTGGTTCCCGCAGAACCAGTTGGCCAGCAGGTAAGTGATGAAATTGTCGACGTCGAGCTTTTGGGTCAGTGCGTTGTACCTGGTTAGACTGGTCGGATTGGATTGCACGGCGTTTGCGGCGCTGATCATCGAATTGTAGTTTGCCGTTGCGCTGCCGCCGATGCCGTTGTTGATTACATTTCCGCTGTTATGCTTAATCGCGTCGTACTCATCCTCGTCGGCGCCGAACATCTCCGCCGCCCAGGCGTGGTCCGGACGTTCATGAATATAGTACATTCCCCAATACAGGCCGTTGATGTAAATATGGGCGTATGAACCGTGAGGGGAATGGCCGCCCATGGCGTTGTGAAGGTCGGCAACATACTGGTCCTGGACGTATAAGGCAGTATTGCGCTGGCCGCTGCTGGGATGCAGCCACGAATGGTTCAGCACGGCATCGAGTACGAATGTGTTGTGGCGGTCCACCGGTGAATCGGCAAACAGCTTGAAATTGAGTTTCGGCGGGCCGCCGGTTGCTTTGCGGTCGTCGGTTTGAGTCTTGAACCTCGGGCGCATGGAGAGCTTGAACGACTTCCATCTGTTCAGGCTCGTACCTCCGCCGCTGACGCCGCCCTGCATGGCTATGGCACAGTTTACCTGAAATTCATCGTTGGTGTTAGGATCGATATACTCAATCGAAGCGACGCGCTCGGTGCCGTCCTGTGACTGGTTGATATAGATGCCCCTGTTGCCGAACCAGTCGTCTTTGTTCATCACAAGGCAAATAGTCGGGGCCGACTTGAGGTCGTCTATGATAGTATTTGCGTAGAGTCCACTGAAGCGGTCTCTGCCGTTCTGTCCGACAACATCCGGATCCACCTGGTAATCGCCGGTGACCGAACCCCACGAGCTCGGATAACCTGAAGGAGCAACCTGAGAGCCGGTAGTGACATTCGTGGCCTGTTTGATGACATCATCGAGGAAGATATATGTATGCGTGTCGACATTCGTGGATTTCCAACCAGACTTGAACGCCATCGCCCGCAGGCAGGTTGTTGTGCNNGATTGTGACCGGCGAGGCAGGATTGTATCTTAAACCATGGGTCGTAGTAGGAGTGCTTCCGTCGGTAGTATAGCGAATTACCGCCCCGGGTGTTTCGCAGGTAATTTCCACATCGAAGGGTGTATCATAAAAGCCGCGGTCGTGGCTGAATTTCGTATCGGCAACTACCGCCAGATATGAACCATTGTTGGATGTCCCCGGCGTCGGATTGAGGGTTACCCAGTTACTCGTGGCATCCGGGTCCCGGCCGTAAGAAACATCCGGTGTCTGGTCGCTGAAGGTTATGCTGTCCAAAAGCGTAATACCATCGGTGTCGAACAGGCCGATTTCATCGGCATCGGCGTCGAGCTGAAAACCGGCGTGCAATCCGGCGTCGGCAGTATCGTTATCCGCCCAAACCAGCAGGTAACCGCCCGGCGGAATTGTAGTAGCGGAAATATTATCATTCGGAATCCGCCATTTGGCAGGTTCGGACAAATCGTCCGTCAGGTACATTCCGCCAATGTTGATAGCTTCTTCACCCGAGTTGTAGATTTCGATCCAGTCTTCATGCTCATTCTGAGGGTCGGTGACACCGAGGTCGTTCCTCGCGAGTAATTCATTTATGATAAGAATTGCTCCCTCACCTTCTTGCCAGTTATTGGCAAGGATGGCGAAGTCGGCCATATTAACACCGTCCCGGGCGTTGAGGTCGGCGGGGCTTCTCGGAGGACCAAGCCACTGTGCGGCGAAAAGCACGACGTCGTACCAGTTAACTTTGTTGTTCCCATCCAAATCACCGAGTAGCGGCTCGATTATTTTTATAGCGACTGAGCTGCTTTGAAGCTGGGGCACTTCGTCCCATACCTGGAGCTGCAGGACGTAGTCGCCGGGCTCGGAAAATATCGCACAGGGATCCGCAATATCGTTGCGCGGTTCGAATGTTACTGTGCCGGGGCCGCTGAGTTTCGACCACTTTATCGTTAATATTCCAACATCGCATGGATCATCGTCCTCGATAATCGGGCTGAGCTGGAGACTGTTGTTCGGCCAGGTAAGCGAATCATAGTCTCCCGCGTCGACTTCCGGCGGGCGGTTCCCAGCTTTGCCAAGCTCTTCGAGCATGAAACCGCCGAAAGGATACGCTCTTCCACCCTCGGATTCGGGGGCGGCCTCGGCCCTGATTTTGAAACTGCCACCCGCCGAGGGTACTATATCGTCCCATCGAATGACATATCCGGTGACACTGTTATTTCCGGCCAAAAGCTTGGATTCGCTTTCGCTCCTCTCGACAATTCCGTCGCTGCTGTTATTGACATAGCTGACGGCGCCGGAGATGGTGAAAAGCGTAATCCGGTCGGGATAGTTTCTTGAACGGATAGCGGTACCAACAAAACTGTACGTTTTTGCCGGGTCTAATCCGGTGAATTCTATCTCAACCCACCAGCCCTGACTGCCGTAGTAGACGAGGTTCGGCCCGAAGTCCACGATATCGTGGAATATCTCGTAAGCTTCAGTGCCCGGGGTAGGATTGCCGCCGGAGCTTCCGCTGCTTATACTCAATCCGGCACTTCCCATCGTGAACGTAACGGAGGGCATTCCTGCATCGGAAGCCGTTTCGAAGTTCTTCAGCCGGCCCGTGGAATGAGCTCTGTCGTTATTATGAATAGTCCAGCCGGTCACATTTGAGGCTGTCGAGTCCCCTGCCTCTCGAAGATTATCGTTATATGCGACCCATTCGGCTCGCGTGGTTCCCGCGGCCAGACCAAAAAGCAATATTACAACGAAAAAGACTAAATTCTTACATTTTAAACGTTTTATTAAGCTTATTTTCAAACAGCAAGTCCTATAACATTAGTTTCCATCAGCCAACCCAATTAAATATTAACATATTCTTGCTCTAAAATCAATACGTATTTTAATTTCCTACTGTTCCAGGAGTTTCTCTCGAAACGCTGCTAAAATGTTTTCTTCACAGAAAATTGTACAAA
>DQCG01000535.1 GCA_003533825.1 Phycisphaerales bacterium | reverse complement strand
GCTGCTGGAGCCGCGGCAAGCGCAGCGCGATCGCAACAATTGTCGCGGCCAGAATGAGGACGCAACCCTTTTTAGCCATGTCATTGTACCGGCTTGCCGTAAACCTCAACCTCGATATAATGGTTCAGGTCGTTGCTTGTATTGCCCTGGCTGTAGAGACGGACATAACGAGTCTTGATGCCCTGGGCAAGCACATCGATAAGTTTACCCTCGTTAGTTTCCATGTAGTGCATATCTTTGCCGACACCCTGTCCGGCGGAATTGTCACTGTCGTTGTTGAAGGCGGTCTTGACGTTGGAGATAAAATCAGCATCATCAGCAACCTGCACTACCGTATCAAAATAAACACGGGCCTGCTTATGATAATGCCACACCACAATGGCATAAACCTCGTGCATAGCTTCCAGGTCAATTGTAACGTTCTGGACAAACGGGCCTAACTCGACATAGCTGCCGTCGGCCGCTTCTTTATCACCATCGGTGATCATTTCGATCTCGCCGATGATCGGCTCTTCATCGCTGCTGGCAATGGGCTTGCCTAAGGCGACATTTTTTGTTCCCTCTGGAGCCAAAAACGGCGGACGTGCCTTGCCCAGCGGTTTTTCGAGATTAGGTACCTTCGTATCCGTCGGCGTGCCGACGAACATCGGCTTGGGCAGTTTAATATCAATCGGAACCATGCCTGCAGCAGCGGCCGCAACAGCCGGTGCTTCCGCTTCGACTGCAGCTACTACCTCAGCAACGGCCTCCTTAACAGGTTCGGCGGGTTTTTCAGGCTCTTGAGCCACCGGTTTAACCGTACTCGGAGCAGGAGTTGATGGAGGAGTTGCGCTAATAGACTGTTGGCTGGAGCCTTCAGCGACAGGTTCCTCCGGGGATTTCTTGCAGGAAGGGATAAGGCATAAAGACATCGCAAACAACACACAGACACAAATTTTCACAATTGTACCAAATTTTTTCGTCATCATTTCCTTTTACCTCAAAATTAGAAATTTTATACAATTAACAAAACGGCTTATCGTAATCAAACTAACCGATACCCACAAAATGGAACGGTAATGCTATCCTATTTGTATGACGTTGTCAAGCCGCTCAAAAGTATATTTTTTTTCTTTTCTTTGTGTGCCGCAGCGGATACCACCCCAAAAAACCCGCACACAAGTTCTTGTTAATAATACGCTTAGTTTCAAATCCGAATTTCTATAAAAACACAGCAGGAATCCGGTTTATTCCCGAATCCCTGCTGTATTAATCAATTTCTTCAAGCAGTGAGAATATTCACAAATTCTCTAAATATTACTTGCTCTTTTCTTCCTTTTCTTCGCCCTTGGCCTCTTCAGCAGGTGCTTTTTCTGGTGCTGCCTTGGCAGGTGCTTTCTCAGGCGCAGCTTCGGCCTGAGCAGGAGCGGCTGCCATCTCAACAACCGGCGGTTCATAGCCAGCTTTGGCAAGTAC
The DNA here is from genome assembly GCA_003533825.1 of Phycisphaerales bacterium. Classification (GTDB taxonomy): domain Bacteria; phylum Planctomycetota; class Phycisphaerae; order Sedimentisphaerales; family Anaerobacaceae; genus JAFGPJ01. Next base: position 1,498 of record DQCG01000535.1, on the reverse strand, counting down.
GTAGTACAGGACAAAACCAATCACAAAAGCAATAACCGGTGCCGGCGTGATGAAAGAAAACGATATGCCTGTGAGTTTCACAATCATTGGGTTCGGAAGTATAGCCACGACAAAACCAACAGCCCAGGCAATGTAACCCGCCCAGTTAATCCCCTTCCTGGGACCGGCCCACTTGCAACCGCTGAGCAAGTAGTCAGCGGCCATCGAACCGCAAATTGGACCAAAGGACGCTCCGATGATGTTGAAGACGCCACCCAAATTAAACGCCCAGCCCATCACGGCAATAATAAGTGAGACAATGGCCCCGATGATCACCATCACGGTCTTGCTCACTGTGGGGAACATCGTACCGATACTGTTACCGGCAATGAAAGTACAGAAGCATGCCGGGGCAAAACTGGCGATAGCAAATAGTGCAAACATCAGCTTGGCGCCGGCCTGCTGGCCGATGATCACATCGAACGAATAGCCCTGGAGCTCCGGGTTGGCCCCGTGGGCGCCGGCGGCGGCAATCAACGGCAGACCGCCAGCCACAACGATGGCCAGGCCGATGCCAACCAGACCACCAAGCTGAATGTCCTTCTTATCCCGATTGCCCATCCCGAAGTCCACACCGGCGGCGCCCGCGGTGGCAAAGAAGCCAACGACCATCGCGATCAGAGCCATAAACCCGAGCGTCGAATTGCCCGCTTCGCTCGGTGTGTAGCTGCCGGCGCTTCCCACATTGGCGAAGAAGACGTACAAGATCATAATCAACGGGACAATCGGAAGGAAAGTGGACACCTTGCCGACATACTGAATCCCTCGCAGCGCCACGAAGACCGCCAAGGCAGCCCAAATGATCGCCACGATCGTAAACGCCGCGCTGCCGGAAAAGTCCCCAGTCGCAGGATCCACGGCAGGTCCCTTGCCGAACGCCTGAAGAATGAAGTCCGTGGATACCGCGATATTCACACCGAACCAGCCGAACTGAAGCAATCCCATCAGCAAGCCCGGCATCAGAAATCCCCCCTTCGTCCCATAGGTCGATGCTCCAACCACATAGAGAGGATACCCTGTTTTCATGCCAAACAAACCCGGGACCAGGTAGAACAGGAAGTGGCAGATCAGGGCTGCAATGACCAGGGCGAGAAGACTAAGCCCAAGGCCAGTGTCGGGCAGGAAGCCGGCGATGCCCATGTAGAAGACAACCCACAAGAAGATGCCTGCGTAGGCCGGCGCCGTGCTCTTGTACCAAGGCGTCCTGTTCCCGGTCGGGTTCGGCTTGGCCATACTCAAGTAACTTGGCAGTGCTCCATTACTCATAATTTTTTCTCCTTAATAAACTACCTCGAATATATATACCACCGGCACGCTACCGGAATTTCCTCAATAAATATAACAGTTGCGCTTCGAGTCAACCAGTTTTTTTGACGGGTTTATGTGAATTTTATCCGCGGCATAAAAGCAGCTAATCAGTCTGCGGGATTTGAATTCTCTTTCCGTCATTCATCGCCGA
>DQCG01000033.1 GCA_003533825.1 Phycisphaerales bacterium | reverse complement strand
AGAAATTCAATTTGCAAAAACAAAGCCAATTTGATCGTATTGCGTACTGCGTGATGCGTATTGCGTATACTAATCTGAAAAAACAAAGCCAATTTGATCGTTCGACGTGCTTCGTACTGCGTTCTCCTTGGGAGTCCTTACGGACTGCGGGAAGGAATTTGAAAAAACAAAGCCAATTTCAAAACAGGTAAAATGGCGTTAAGTCAGCAATAACAATGATTTATGGAGATTGTGTCGGTCCGGGAGGCGAGAAAAACAAAGCCAATTTATCCCTTAGGGAACAAAGCCAATTTACTCGTATTGCGTTCGGCGTGCTGCGTACTCCGTGAGGAGTCCCAAGGACTGCGTATAGCGGGTTGCGTTAAGATAGAGAAAAGGAGTTGTTTCGAGCGAAGAAGTAAAATCGGGGGACACCATACCTATTTCTCACTTTCGCCAGCTTAATTGTCCCGTATGTAACTATCCACAAGACTTATGTTATAAAACATGGGGGTGTTTGAAAAGCATATCAGACAGGATTTGCATGATTTACACAAATTTTGGAAATAATAGGGAAATGCTAGGGTCCGGTACTGTTTTATTTGGGTATTTAACAAAACTGGATTCCCGCTGTAGTTTATCCCGCACCGAGATGTGGGGCGGGAATGACAATGTGACGTGGGGATGACAATATTATTTCTTAGACATGATTTACAAGATATGCACAGATTTTTTTCTTTCATCAGCGAATATCAGCGTTAATCTGCGGTTAATATTAGTCGTTGGTCGTTCGTATTTGGTATATAGCTTTGATCGGTGGGCCGAGGCCCACCCTACCTTCATCGTTCAGGATGAAGGGGCTTTAATATCCAATATCTCCACAGGACGCCATACGACGGAATAGCCAATGTCCAATTTTGAAGGGAGATTGCTTTGTCGCTCGTCCCTAAGGGGGGAATAAACCGTTTTTGCTGCGTAAGGATTGAGATTGCCGCAGTCGCTCGCCCCTAAGGGGCAAGCTTCTTCGCAATGACGAGCGGAAACCGTTTCAATAATCATTAATCAATCATCCTTAATCATTTGATCTGGTCTGATTTCACCAAGTGTCCGAATGGTTTATAATGGCGTTTAGCAGTACTAAAAACGGGTTTTTTGGGACGAACTTGACTTTTTACTCAAAAGGGGCTATATTAATATAGTCCGGCGGGTAAAATACCGCCGGAATTGACCACCCCATTGTAGGGGAGAGGTGTTTTGATTTAATGCTATTCCAGGCATATTCATGGATGGTAAATAATCAGGAATCAGTTATCAACAATCGGTAATCATTAGTCATAGTATGGCAGGGATGTTTGATAATAGTGCGGTTTTGCAGGTCCAGCAGGCCAACGATATCGTCGATGTGATCGGCGAGCACGTGAGCCTGAAGAGAAAGGGCCGGGAAATGGTCGGCCTGTGCCCCTTTCACGATGACCATAAACCGAGCATGAACGTCAATCCGGCCAAGCAGATATTCAAATGTTTCGCCTGCGGGGCCGGCGGGGACGTCTTCAAATTCCTTCAAATGCGTGAGAATCTGACTTTTCCACAGGCTATAGAACGACTGGCCGAGCGTGCGGGCATAAAGCTCGAAAAAAGGCGAATGCCGAGACGCACCCCGGTCGGAACCGAGGCGGGGCAAAACGCCCCGGTCGAGGACGTCGATCCTAACAGACTGGCGAAGGCTAATGCCTGGGCGGCGAAATATTTCCAGAAGAATCTCAAAGATAATAAAATGGGTAAGTTTGCCCGTGATTATCTGGCCGGCAGGCAAATCAGTCCCGAAAGCATCGAGAAATGGCAGCTTGGCCTGGCGATAAATCAGCCGGACGGCCTTCTCAATGAGGCAAAGGCCAAAAAAGCATCATTGAAGCTGCTGGAGCAGGCCGGACTGATTCTCGGCCGGAACCAGGACAAATTCGTCAACCGGCTGATGTTCACCATTACCGATGTGACCGGCCGGGTAATCGGCTTTGGCGGCAGGACGCTGGACGAGACCGGCGCGAAGTACATTAATTCGCCGACGACGGTCCTGTTCGACAAGAGCAATTCGCTGTACGGGTTGGAGCAGGCCCGGCACGCAATTGTCTCGACGGGCACTGCGGTCGTCGTGGAAGGATATACCGACTGCATAATGGCACACCAGCTCGGCTGCGGCAACGTGGTGGCGGCGCTGGGGACCAGTTTTACCGCCGGCCACGGCCGAATCCTGAGACGGTACGCGAAGAAGGTCGTTTTGATATTCGACAGCGACGTGGCGGGTGTCGAGGCGGCCAACAGGGCCCTGGACGTCTGCCTGGCACAGCGAATAGATATCAAGCTGGCGTCGGTGCCGGAAGGCAAGGACCCGTGCGATTTTCTTTTAGCTGCGGGCAAAGACAAATTCGAGCAGCTCATCGCCGGGGCGGTCGATATCTTTCAGTTCAAATGGGACAGGCTTACCGAGAAGTTTGCCGGGGACGATACGCTGGCGGGCAAGAGGGCGGCGGTCGACGAGTACCTGCAGACTATAGCGACGGGCCTGCAGGCGGGCAAGATTCCGGCGATAGATTTCGGGCTGCGGGTGAACCAGATATCGAGGATTATCGGCCTTGACGGCAGGCAAATCAACGCCGAGCTGAATACGCGTATCAGGCGGGCTCAGAGGGCTGCGAGGTATGATGACGGCGGTCAGAACGTGCCGGCGATAGATTACGGGCAGGGCCTTTTCGCCGCGGCTCAGCGGGAGGTGCTGGAAGTGCTGCTGAACGAGCCGGGGCTTTACCAGACCGCCAGAGAGAAAATTTCGGCGGAGGATTTCGACGTGCCGATACTCGGGCGAGTGGCGAAAATCCTGTTTGAGACGCTGGACGGCGATATTAATACGCCGCTCAGAGAAATATTGGCGCGGATCGAGTCTGTTCAGCTTGGCAACTGCATCATGGAAATGGCGTCGGCGGGGCAGGAAAAGGGCAATTTCGAATCCACCCTGGCCGGGGCTTTGGGTGCGATTGAGAGGTATAAGGCGCGGAAACGTGATGGCCTGAGCGAAGAGCAGGAGGACCAGAGCGAGTTTCTCCGGAGGGTTTATGAGAGTACGGAACGGGGAAATCCGCGCAGCGTGGGAATGGTGTAGTGAACAATAGCCGATAAATAGCCGTAAAGGGCAATGGGCTGAGAGATTATGGATTCTGCCGGATCGAGAGTAATTTGACTTTCCGCGGTGTGTGATTGCGGATTGATTTGATAAGAATAGACAAGGGTGCTAATTGTGGCAAAAAAACGAAAAAAGACAGGCAGGAAAAAGACTGCTAAAAAACGGACTGCTAAAAAAAGAGCTGCTAAAAAAGAGAATGCCGCTAAAAAGGCTGAGACAGAAGTAATTGATGAGAGCGAATCGGATCCAATCACGAAGAGCGCGGACGCCGAACAGCAGATAAAAATGCTGGTTAAGAAGGGCGAGAAAAAAGGATTCCTCACTTATGAGGAAATGAACGACGATCTGCCGGAAGATGCGGTTAGTGCGGTGCGGCTGGACCGG
>DQCG01000555.1 GCA_003533825.1 Phycisphaerales bacterium | reverse complement strand
ACTTTTGACGCAGGCATCAACTTTGAAAAAAAGGGAGGAAAATTGAGAAAGGATTCTCATGCTGACCATCAAGAGGACCATCGGGATTTACTACATTTCAGGCGATTGTCTGAGGCGGCAGAGGACGGCTTCGGGCCTGTCCCAGGCGGAGCTGGCGAGGATGCTGTCCGTGAGTAGCCAAGCCCATCCTGAGCATGTCGGCGATTTCGTTGTGAAGATCGACAATTTTGATCAATCGTTTTTTTCGAGGTTATTTACCATAATTATTTCCTTAATTGACATATCTGCATCCGCAGCTTAATATTATCCCAGAGAATTATGGAAAGGGGAAAAAATGAAAAGATCGACTGCACTGCTCCTCATTATTGTCATAGTATGTTGCACACTCGTCGTTGCATTTGGCAGGGCAAGAGCGGGCGGCAACATCTCCAATCAATCATTTCAAGTTGGCCGTTTTGCCCTGGAAAGTGGAGAATACTTAGCACCTTCACACACGGCTGAGCGGCGCCTGCCAGGTATCTTTAAGATAGGCACCGCCACAGGCAAGGTATGGAGATACGCCTCCAATGTCGCCAACAAAAAAACTTTTGAAAAGTGGATTCCGATTTCTGAATAAGTCACCAGAAAAGGAAAATCATGCCCCGACCAGACAGTGTGAAAAGCAAACTCAGGAATACTCATAATCGCTCCGCCATTCTGAAATCGTGGCGACACTTAGAAAATTGCTGAATAAATGCTGTAAAGCAATGCTGCCTGAATGACTTTGATGGCACAATTTAAGTTAAGGCTGCTCTTCCGGCTGTTGTTGTCCCTGTGAGTTGACATGCATAAAAGTCCGCCTTGTTACCCACTATTACAGAAAGGATTTCCCATATGATATTATAAACCAGCAAGCATACCTTATTGGACAGCCCGCCTTGCCTTGCGAGACCTGTTGGCGGCTTTGTATGAACATTTCTTGCACCGGTCCATTAAGCCGTCTCTCTTTGATCTACCTTTGTAAAACTCACTCTCGCTTTTCCATCTTTTACACTTGCGGCAGAACTTCTGCTTGATCCCATTGACTACCCGATGACGATCTTCATATCGGAGGTTCCGTCTCCCAGCTTTCCTATTCCTCTCGTAACGCTTGCTATCGCATTCCTTGCACTGCAACTCTAATCCATCTTTCAACCGTCGGTTTCTGTAGAACTGACTCTCGTACTTCCACTGTTTGCAGCTACTGCACAGCTTCTCTTTGACACCGCGAATTACCCGGTGACGGTCCTCATATCTAAAATACTCCCTAACGGCTTTCTTGATTTTCCTGCGACGCTTTAGTGCATACGCCTTATTGCAGCCTTTGCAGTAAATCTTCAATCCGTCCTTGCGGGCACGATCTTTGCCAAATTCACTTTCGTCTTTCCACTTTTTGCATTTGGTGCATCGTTTCTGCTTCACACCATTAAATGTATGATGCGTTTCTTCACACTTGTAGTATCGCTTTGTCATTTTCTCTCAATTCTTCGCAGCCAGCCGCCTTTTCTTCAGACCCAATTTGAATATTCTAAATTCTGTCGCCTTTATAGCCCTTCTTAATAATAATTCAGGTTAGTTGTTATGTAAGGAGATAAGCTCATGGCATCTCAAGGCTTGTTATTCTCAGAACCCTCAATTGCTGAAACTGGTGTATGGTGTAATCTGTCCGAAGGTATCGATCCGGCAGAATGGGCGATGCTTTGCCGTCATATCGGCACGCTAAATCCAAAAGAATTTGAACAGGTTCAAAATGAGATCATGCCCAATCCAGACGTTGCGAAGAGCAATCTAAACAGGCTCTTTCATCGAACAGATGCTTTAATTGATATACCTTTAGTCAGCTTAGGCCCCAGTGGAATAGGCGGGGAGTATCAGAGAGAAACATAATAGAATAGGTCTGCTATTTGACTCTCAGTTTTCGCCTGAGCACTCGCAAATTAACAACATCTTCTTCATTATAGGCTAACAGCGTTTGCAGGGCTTGTTTGTTGTTATTATTCAGGGTAACCGTCCGACGAAGTACACCTGCGACGCCGAAAGAATTGGCACAAATCAGTCCTCAGAAATCAGTTTTCACCACAGTAGCGTCTTCACTACAAGAACTTCCCATTGCTAAGGGGCATACGTGATTTCCAACTTGGGCGCATAATCGCCGCCTCGCTCATAGGAAGAAAAGTTCCGGTAGCTGCCCTCACTATTACGCGTGCTATATAGAATCGTCAAAGAATTATTCGGCGACCATCCGGCGCGATCAACGACTTCCTGAATTACTCCGGCAATATCAGGACTTTCGTACCATGTGTTTTCAACCCAGGGCTCGTAGTGATCCCAGTTCACCGAAGCACTTGTCTTGGGTAGAGAGCCAACGTGACGAGAGCCACCAAGGCTCGCGGCGTCATCAGCGGCTTCAGCTTCGATCTTGCCGTAAATGATGCCATCCAGGCGATTATCATGGGATTGTATCTTCAAATATGCGCTGATAATCTCGGTTCCCTGTGGGATATTCACATTTCGGAAAACCATGCCGGACATGTAATACGGCGCCCCCGCGAACGAGGTAAGGCCGGCACGTAGGTAATCACTGCTCAAATTCAAAAGATCATCGTTTGCAGCATAGCCGTCATCTTCATTTGCCGAAACCTGGTATTCAACAGTATCAGCATCTACAACGGTAAAGCTCCATACAGAACCTTTATTTACTGTCCAGCCTTTAGATTCTACCTCATCAATACGCCAGTAGTAAGTACGGCCAACAACTAATTGCTCGGTAGTGTAGCTTGCAACGGTCTGACGGCCGCGATATATACCGGACTGGTCCCACTTGCTGACAGTATTGACAAGACTAAAATTGCTGCCGAAATAAACATCGTACGCCACCCCCGCTTCCCGCGGATTCCAGCTTAAAGCTGGAGTTTTATTGCCGATCTTCGCACCGTCGGCAGGCTGGGGATATGTCCCAACAGGTTCGGCGGAAAGATAACAACCCGGGATAATCGTCCGCGTCTGAATGCCCGGTCCTTCCCACGCCACCTGACAATGGTCATCACCAAGCCCTTCTTTCCAGAGCGCCATGATGTAGTATTTATCTCCCGCTGTCAATCTGACCGGATTCGACTTCTGAGAGGGATACTTGGCCCACACATTACGATCTGTCCAGCCGGTAGATGCGGTCGACCAGTCCTTTACATAAGCGATTAACTGTACATTCCTCGTTTCTTCATCTTTACTAAGCCACAATTCACCCTGATCGTCGGAACAAATCCAGAACGTATAATCTCCGGTCAGCGGCGCATAAAGCCAGCCGTGGATTCGGCCACCGTAATTTTCCCCAAGATTATCCGTCGTCTCAAAACGGGTCAGCAGAGTGGTCTCATCAGGACTGTCAGGATACAAAGGATGGTTCTTGAGAGCATTTAAGTCTTCGCTGTAAATATTGTTCCACTTATCCTGCACGATCGTACCCAGGCCCAGGATAGTGGCGGTAAAACTCCAGCTATCGCCTTTATAAATATTTCCACCACCGGATTCAACCTCGTCTATTCGCCAGTAGTAAGTCTTGTCGGGAACAAGCCCGCCAGGATAAAGCATACCAAGATTGAAGGATGTCGATACCCTGTTGGCCTGGAAAGTGCCGCCTAACCCTGTATCCACGTCATCGAAATTGTCGCCGAAATAAATATTATGCGATACATCACCAAAACCCGCCGTCCAGCTAAGAGTCACATTCAGATCCACAAACCTGGAACCGTCGGCAGGAAACGGATTATAAGCATTCAGAAAACCGGTTGTAAAACTCCAGACGTCACCTCTGTATTTTATCCCGCCAGCCTTGACTTCATCAATACGCCAGTAATAGGTTGTACCAGGAGCAAGACCATCCGTATACGGTGAACCGGACAAGCCAACATCGAAATACGTAGAGGTCTGGTTGCCACGGAATGTTCCGTGGCTTCCGGCGTGAACATAAGCCAAATTCTCACCAAAATATACATCGTGCGATACTGCAAAATCCCCGGGCAACCATGACAGAGTTATCCACGTTTCCGCATACAGAGCACTATCAGCAGGATTAGGGCTGCGGGCAAAAGGATTAGCGTCGAAGCCTATCACATCACATACCCAGTTTTCTATAAACTCAGCACAAGTCAAACCTCTGTCTTCTATCCAGACATCAGGACCGCCGGAAGCCTGGTTTATAAAGGCAACGTAACCGTCAGTCTCTTTGTTGTGAATAACAACAGGATCGGCCAGGCCGGCTGAATTCTGTGCAAATACCGCTGCAACTTCCCAGGGATATATAATAGCGCTCAAAACGATTGGTCTATAAGTTATGATGGGGTCATGTAAACTGGGTAGATATTGCCTACCTGTAGATGTCACACTCACCAAAGTATTATCAGCCATTAAGATAATACCAGAATAGAGGTCAAGGATGTTCTCGGCGCCACTGCTGCCGTTATCAGGTTGTCGGTATCCACATTCAAACGAGCAGTAAGCAAACCAGTCGCCGACGTTTATAATCATGTTTCCGCCATCAAGCCACTTTTCAGCACGCGAGCCGTCCGGATTAACGTTCGGGAATTGATAGAGACAACTCGGCATGCATCCGTTGAGCCAAATAATGTCCATTTCGCCATCATTCGTATTGTCATCTATCCAGGCACCAAATTCGTCAAGCTGGTAGTCATCGAACTGCTGGATATTCTTGAACAGATATCCAGTTTCGGAAATTATCGTGTCAACGTGGTCGAACTGTGAATCATTATACCAGCCATCGCTGTTCCATTGTCCGACATAGAACGATATATCAGAAGCCATAGACATCGAGCAAAATGCGAATGCGACTAAAATTGTCTTTTTCATCTTACTGTCCTTTCAAAATTGATTATTGTTTTTACACCGTATTCTATACGCACCTTGAGCAGCAAATTTGTATTACGACCAGATACGGATCGTTAGGATCTCCTATACCGCCACCATATTGGCCTTGGGCAGGTAAGCTTAAAGAGAAGATTGTAATTAATAAAGTTATTGCCCCCGAAATTCGCGTAATTCTCGCAATTGCCATTATTCTATCCTCCAGCCCCCATATTTGTGCGAATTGATTACCGCTTTTTGCACAAGTATATGTCGAGACAAAGAAGGGTGAATTGCCAATGATGTTTGTCTAAATAGTAGCATATCATAATATTGATGAATTTGTCTATTGTGGTGACTGATACC